>JAPDQV010000004.1:54631-91536 GCA_034505495.1 candidate division KSB1 bacterium
GCTCCAACGAGGTAATCGGCACATCGCCGACGCGCTGACCGGTGCGGAGATCGTTCGAGTAAATACCGTCGACATAGTAGGCGATTTCATCCTGGCGGCCGCCGCGGACATAAAGAGTACCGCGCGCGCTGACCACGCCGGAGGCTGTCGCCACGACGCCTGCATAACTGCGCACCGGCATGTTGGCAATATCTTCTGCCGTCATAATGTGCGTCTCATTGGTCGCATTGACGTTGATTAGAGGACGCTCGGCCACAATGGAAATCTGCTGCACCTCAATGGCTTCAGTCGGAAGTTGGAAGTTGACCTCCGTCGTCAAGTCGACTGAAACGCGGACATTCGAAATCCTTACCACCTGATATCCGATAAAGCTGGCTTTGAGCGTATAAATGCCCGGCGGTACATTCAAAATGATATAGCCGCCCTGAGCGTTCGTCGCCGCACCCAACGTAGTGCCTTCGATCATCACATTGGCCCCGGCCAAAGCCTCGCCGGTCGCCTTGTCGGTGACGACGCCGATGATTTTTCCTGTCGTCGCTGAAAACAGACAAACAGGAATCAAGAGCAACAGACTGAAAAGTAATGCTCGTTTCAACATGCGTTTTTTCCTCCTCAAATGAGCAATTAAGAGGGTTTCTGCAGGTACTCAACAGCTCTGCAGATCAATTTGTGCCTGCTTCCTCAAGAATTCGGCACCATACTGCCGATACCGCGGGTATTTGATTCTGAGCCGGCCACCTCCTTTCTCTGCCTTGTGTTTGCTCGATTTTTCCAGTTCAAAAAAGCTCTATAATGCAATTCGCCGAGATTATTTTTTCGTTAACTTTCGGCTTACTCTGCATTTGCTACAGGCCGACAATCGGCCGGATGGCGCTCATTCCCCCGCTTTCAAAGAACTCTGCCGCTCCATGACGTTTTACTGTCACGGACGCATAATTGTCACGTTAAATTAATATAATTGGTTACAATGCGAAAGTCAAGATTAAAATTGATATAAAGATTTGCATTCCGATCCAACTGGAGAAAATCTATGGAACTATTTTATCCAGCTGCATGAAAAATTCAGCGCAGAGTGCATCGTAGAACAGAATTCCCTGCCGCGTCAAACCCAGCTTTCCGTTGCTAAAACTGAGCAAACTGCCGCGCCGCGAAGGTGAAAACAACGGCGTCTCATCCAATCCTCCCAGCGGCTCGGCAATCTTTCCGGCGATCGGCAATAGATCATAACCGAACCGCGCGCGCCAAGCCTGCAAATCGATGCCTTCTCTACGCCGTAATCCTAACAGGATAGCCTCTTCCGCAAAAAGAGCGGACGAGATCACCTCAAAATCTGCCGGAGCTTCACCTTTGTGTTCAATGCCTTCGCAATAACGCTCCAAATCGCGAAAATTCCATTCTCGTTTAAAGCCGTCGAACGAATGCGCCGAAGGTCCAAGCCCCAAGTAAGGGTACTGTTGCCAATAGAGTTGATTGTGCCGCGACCGTTTTCCCGGTAGGGCATAGTTGCTGATTTCATAGTGCTCGTAACCGGCGCCGGTCAGCCTTGCCGCTGCATCAAGAAACAATTGCCTCTCCAGCTTATCGGAACAGGGGTAGAACAGCCCTTTCTGCTTCTTTTGCCAAAGCGGTGTACCCGATTCGTAAGTTAAACTGTAAAGAGAAAGATGCGCCGGTGTATAAGACAAAGCTTTCGCAAGCGAGAATCGCCAAGAGGTCATTGTCTGCCCGGGAATGCCGAATATCAAATCGAGGCCTAGATTATTAAAGCCTGTGTGTCGCGCGGCCTCAACAGCCGCCTCGGCTTGCGCAGCATTGTGCAGTCGCCCTAAAAAGCGCAACTCCTCGTCAATGAACGATTGCACACCAATAGTCAGGCGATTGACGCCCGCAGCTTTCCAGCCCTGCAGCCGATCGACAGTTACACTCTCCGGATTTGCTTCCAAAGAAATCTCGACTTCCGATGTCCATTGAAAATTTTTGAAAGCTGCTTCGATAATGCCTGCGACTTGTTCGGCCGTCAACAGGGACGGCGTTCCTCCCCCGAAATAAATCGTCGAAAACACCAGACCGGCGAACGGCTCTTGCCGACTGCGCACAATCATTTCTCGAAGCAAAGCGGAAAGAAAACGATTGACCCGGCTCAGATCGGTCGAAGAAAAAAAGTCACAATAAAGACATTTGCTGCGGCAGAAAGGGATGTGAATGTATAGTCCGGCAGGCATGCTTCAGCGGACCGTTTTCAGGATGCGCCCCCAACGCACGCGATTAACCAGAGAGCCGTCCGTTCGACGGTAATCGTAGGAAAAGTAGATCAGCATGGCTTTACCTACGACAAAGTCTTCGGGCAAAAAACCCCAAACCCGACTGTCAGAGCTGTTGTCGCGATTGTCTCCTAACATAAAATAGTGCCTCGGCGGTACAACCGTCGCCGCAAAATCATCATTTGCGAAATGATCAAGTCGACGGCGGACGGTATAGAGACGGTGATCGGGCGTTTGAATACGATAATAACCGTACAGAGCTTGTTCTTCTTCATCGAAGCGTTTATCGATGAGCGTCTCTTCTCCTTCCGGTCGGTTGTTGATGTAGAGACGACCGTTACGCATTTCGATGGTATCGCCCGGCAGCCCCACGCACCTCTTGATGTAATCCAGCGAGGGATTTTGGGGATATTTAAATACGATGATTTCGCCCCGTTTTGGTTTTCTTATCGCTGTAAAACGCGAAACGGAAAGCAAGGATCCGGGTAGAAAGACAGGTTTACGCACGGCAAAAACAGCCTTGTTGACCAGTAAAAAGTCGCCGATCAAGAGGGTATCCTTCATAGAGCCGGTGGGAATTCGGAAGGCTTGAACGACGAATGTCCTTAGGAACAACGCCCCGAATAATGTGATCAAGAGAGCAACAAGGTATTCCTTGAGCGTTTTCATGCGTAAACAAACTTGTACTCAACGAATGACGCCGAAGATCCGGCCCCAGCGAATTTTCTTGTGCAGCTTGTACCAGGGCTCCATTTTTTCGATGGAAAAAAAGATGACGAGCGCCTGGCCGACAATATAACGGTCGGGCAGCGCGCCCCACATGCGGCTGTCGTAGCTGTTGTCGCGGTTGTCGCCCATCATAAAAATGTGACCTGGAGGCACAACAATGGGGCCGAACCGGTCCATTCGGAATTCCGGACGATCAGCCTTACGAATGACATACTGTTGACCGTTCGGCCGCGTGATCCGATAAAAATCTATGTAACGGCCTTCTTCTCTGTCCCATTCTTTGCCGAGAAACTCTTCTTTACCTTCCGGTTCATTGTTTATGTACAGTGTGCTTTCGCGCAGTTCGATCGTATCGCCCGCTACTCCGACGCAGCGCTTGATATAGTCGATGGTATCGTCTCCGGGAAAGCGAAAAACGACGATGTCGCCGCGCTTCGGCTCACGAATGCCCGGAAGGCGTGTAGAAGGAATGCGGATCTTGGTGCCGATGATGCGATTGGGAGTGTTGATGCCATAGATGTACTTGTTGACCAGCAAAAAATCGCCGATCATCAATGTGTCCTTCATGGAACCGGTAGGGATTCGGTAGGACTGAATAATCAGCGCCCGAATGATGAGCGCGGCGATCAGGGCGTAACCGATCGAGTCGAAGAACTGACGGACGATTCCTTTTTTCATGATGTGAGGATCCAATCCATTGTAGACAAATGTTTTTGCGAAAGCGCCAGCGCCGTGTAAAAGACGGCGTAAACATAGAGAAAAAATAGCCCAAATGCAAGGCTGTAGCCGACGAATTCAGCAGTGAGAAAAAGACCAAGTCCGATACCGGCCGCAGTAAGACTAATGGTCATCGAGAGATAGCCGGTTCCGATACCAATCATTTGCCTCGGATCGCGCCAGTCAAAGCGGCCATATCGAGCGCCCGTATAAAGCCCTACAGCCGTCCCGAGCATGACGCATCCGAAGGGAATGAGAAAAGACTCTAATCCTTCCATAAGATTTCTGTTTTTAACGGCAATGACCATCTGTCCTGGAATAAGAGCCGCGCCCAGGAGCAAGATAGTCAAAACGGCTTTGGCAAGAATAAAGTTTTTCATTGCCAACGGAGCCAGTTTGGTATAAAAAAAAGCCTCTTTTTCCTGCGGAATTGCCTGCCTGGCTAAAATATTCGACAAGGCTGCGGCAAAAAACGCCATCGCCCATTTTGTTGCGGCTGCATCGCCTCCGCGCCTCTGCATAAGCGGCCACAGAATCATTGCAACCGTAAACAATAAAAGCACATGTCGGGTACGAATATCCCGCACGGCGATTTTGAATTCCTTCATCAACAATATTCGGCGCCAGTGTAACGTCTCGGAATCGGCCGCTTTACTACGTCGCAATTTTTCCGTTCGGTTTCTATCGGTTGGCACCTCGAGTCGCCGTAAAGGTTCCTGCCGTATTCGCCAGTTGATTGAGCCGACAATGAATAGTGCTGCGAGAGTCCCTAGTACGATCATATGCAGGACAGCCTTGGCAGGATTGCCGTGAAGGACTGCAAAAAGACCGTCGACCAACTGCTGCGAAGGGAAAACGGCAAAAGAGACGTTGGAGATGGAGGAGATGAATTTTCGGGCGGCATAGGGATCGAAATCCGGTGAACCAGGGGTAAAGCGGTCGAAGCGCATCCATTGCAGCCCGGCCCACAGAGCGACGGCAAAAAGACTGCCGATCATGACGGCATATTTCCTCATCCGCGCGGCGTCAAACAGCGCGCCGGCGGCCGATGCGATCAACTGGATAAAGGCAACTGCAGCAGCTATAAAAAGGATCGAAGCAACAAAGGCCGTTGCTATCATTATCGCCCCGCCGCCGCTGAATTGAATAAAAGCAATCAGCACCGGTGCACCAAAGATAAAAAAAGTTGCAAATCCGTTCAGAAAGCATTCGAGATATTTAACGAAAAAGACGGCTTGAAAGGCAATTGGAAGCGACAGCAGCAAAGGCAAATCATCCGCCAAAAAAAAATGGTGCAGCGCGCTGCCGTAACCGGTAAACAACATCAGCAGAAATAACGCAGCAAAAGAAAAAGACAAAACCGCTTGGACAGCTATTTCGCCGTATTCGGGCATATATCCAAAAAATTGAAACATCCCATACATTGAAAAATAGATCGAAAGAGGAAGACTTGAAATCAGAAGAGCCGCAAAAAGCGCGGTGAGCAGCCTTTTTCGCCGCCGCATCGGCGCAAGTTTGATGCGGACCAGAGTTTTCGTCAACAGGCCGATCATCCGTTCAGCTGCA
Organism: candidate division KSB1 bacterium; assembly: GCA_034505495.1. Classification (NCBI taxonomy): domain Bacteria; kingdom Pseudomonadati; species Candidatus Zhuqueibacterota bacterium. The sequence goes on from JAPDQV010000004.1 coordinate 59,905, forward strand.
AAAATTCTTCGACTTTGTCCGCATAAGGTTCACCGGTGAGATGAAGAAAGATGTCTTCCAAAGTACCGTCGGTGGCAAATTGTCGCCGCAGCTCTTCGACCGTGCCGAGGGCAATCAAACGGCCTTTATGGATGATGCCGACGCGGTCGCACATGGCTTCGGCCACTTCGAGGATGTGGGTGCTCATGAAAACGCAGCCGCCTTTGGCAACGATGCCGCGCAGGAGGTCCTTTAAATTGCGCGCAGCTTTGGGGTCGAGCGCCGTGGTAGGCTCATCAAGGAAGAGTATGGGCGGCTGGTGAATCAGTGCGGCAATCAAGGAAAGCTTTTTTTTCATGCCGTTGGAAAGCTCTTCGACCAACTTCCCGGCGTGATCGGCGAGCTCGAAAATTTCAAAAAGCTGATCGCGCCGAATCAAAGCCGATTTATAATCAAGCCGATGAACGGCAATGATAAAGTCGATGAATTCGACGGCAGTCAGTTTTTCAAAGAGAGCGGGCGTCTCGGGCGCATATCCGAACCGCTTTTTTGCCTCGAGCGGCTGTCGATTGATGTCTACTCCGTCGAGCAAAATGGTTCCTTTATCCGGCCTCAGCAGACCGGTCATCAACTTGATAGTGGTCGTTTTGCCGGCGCCGTTGGGACCGAGAAAAACGAAAAGCTCCCTGCCCACCTGCAAATTCAGGTCTTCAACTGCCGCCTGTGTTCCATAGGATTTGCTCAAACCGACAAGCGAGATCATGGCGTTTGTGTCGCTCAATCGACCCTCAAGACGGCCAGGAACGCTTCCTGAGGCACTTCGACTTTGCCGAGCTGTTTCATTCGCTTCTTGCCTTCCTTTTGCTTTTCCAAAAGCTTGCGTTTGCGGGTGATGTCTCCTCCGTAGCATTTGGCCGTCACATTTTTGCGCAGGGGCGAGATGGTCTCGCGGGCGATGACCCGGCCGCCGATGGCCGCCTGAATCGCCACCTGAAACATCTGCCTTGGAATCAGCTCCTTGAGTTTCCCGGTGACTTTGCGTCCCCACTCGTACGCCTTGTCGCTGTGCACAATAATGGACAAGGCATCGACCTTTTCGCCGTTCAGCAGGATGTCGAGACGAACGACATCGCCGGGGCGGAATTCGAGAAATTCATAATCAAAGGAGGCATATCCTTTGCTGATCGACTTGAGGCGATCGTAGAAATCGAAAATGACTTCGGCGAGCGGAAATTCATAGCGCATATTGACGCGCGTACTGTCGATGTATTCGGTAGTCAAATAGATGCCGCGGCGTTCACGCGCCAGCGTCATGATCGGCCCAACGTAATCGGTCGGGGTGAGAATCGAAGCGCTGATATAGGGCTCCTCGACGCGCTCGATGTCGCCGGCCGGCGGAAGATTGGCCGGATTGTCGACCACACGCATTTCGCCTTTTTTGGTATAGACGTGAAACTCGACGTTGGGGACGGTTGTCACCAGATCGAGGCCGTACTCCCGCTCCAACCTTTCCTGAATAATTTCCATATGCAGCAGCCCGAGAAAGCCGCAGCGGAAACCAAACCCCAGCGCCAGCGAGGACTCGGGCTCAAAGTGCAGAGCCGAATCGTTGAGCGCCAGCTTTTCCAACGCGTTGCGCAGGTCTTCGTAATTCTCGGTGACCGAAGGAAAGAGGCCGCAAAAGACCATCGGTTTGGCCTCGCGGTAGCCCGGCAGCGGCTGGTCGGCGGGATTTAGAGCATCGGTAATCGTATCTCCGACCTTGGTGTCCTTGACCTCCTTTGCACCGGCGATGACATAGCCGACCTGACCGGCGCTCAGCTTGTCCTGAGGCACAAGCTGCAGGCGAAGGATGCCGACTTCCTGAACTTCAAACTCTTTACCGGTCGCCATGAAGCGGATTTTTTGTCCGGTGCGGATTTCTCCTTCCACAACGCGAATATAGGCAACGGCGCCGCGGTAGGCGTTGAACACCGAGTCGAAAATCAGCGCCCGCAGTGGCGCCTCCGAATCGCCTTCCGGCGGCGGAATGCGCTCCACAATCGCCTGTAAAATCCCCTCGATACCGATTCCTGCTTTGGCGCTGGCGAGCAGGATTTCTTCCTCCTTGCAGCCGAGCAGATCAATAATCTGATGCTTGACCTCCTCGATGCGCGCGCTGGGCAGATCGATCTTGTTGATGACCGGAATGATCTCCAAATCGTTTTCGATGGCCAAGTAAAGATTGCTGACGGTCTGCGCTTCGACCCCTTGAGAAGCGTCGACCACAAGGATCGCACCTTCGCAGGCCGCCAGACTGCGCGAAACCTCGTAGGTAAAATCAACATGGCCCGGAGTATCGATAAGGTTCAGGGTGTATTCGACGCCGTCGACCGTGTGCTTCATGGTGATGGCGTGCATTTTGATGGTGATGCCCCGTTCCCGCTCCAGGTCCATGCTGTCCAGCACCTGTTCCTTCATTTCCGCTTTGCTGATCGTGCCGGTGGCCTCGAGGAGACGATCCGCCAAAGTCGACTTTCCATGATCGATATGGGCAATGATGCAAAAATTGCGAATATAGTCCTGCTGCATACTTTCCTTGCGGGATATTTTTATGATTTTCAGCAGTTAAAAATACGGAAAATAACGCTCTAAATCAACTCGAGAATCTCTTTGGGTGCGTTCAGCCTTTTCGATACAAAAAAATAATATGCTTTCGAATGCAAATGTTGGTTATATTCTAAAGTAATCTGGAGGGTTATACCATGTTCCCGCGAAAACCGGCGGTCCTTTTAACGATCCTGTTTTTGTCAGCCTGCAGTCGCGACTTGAGCTATGAACCTTCGCTGCAGCCGATGCGCGCTCTGACGACGGCGGAAAACTCGATCAAAGAAGGGGCGGAGGATTTCGGCTTTGCGCTGCTCAAACAACTCGCCCAAGAGTCGCAGCAGGAAAACCTTTTCATCTCTCCGCTGAGCATTTCCATGGCGCTGACCATGACCTTGAATGGGGCAGCAGGCGAAACTGAGGCCGCCATGCGTCAGACGCTGAAACTTGAACTCACTGAAGAGGAACGCAACGAGGCGTTTCGCTCTCTTATTGCGCTTCTTCTGTCCGCTGACCCTCGCGTTAAAATGGAAATTGCCAATTCGATCTGGATACGCCGCGGATTTCCGGTCGAAGAGGATTTCCTGCGGCTCAACCGCACCTATCTCGACGCCATGGTTCAGCAACTCGATTTTAATGATCCAGCGAGCCTCGGCATCATCAATCGTTGGGTCAGCGAAAAGACACACGGCAAAATTGACAAGATACTGGAAAGCATTCCCGGCGAAATGGTGATGTACCTTATAAACGCCGTGTATTTCAAGGGCACGTGGAAATCTCAGTTCGATAAAAACGCAACTCGTGCCGATGAATTTTTCCCCATCGGAGCGGCGGCGGTACCCTGCTCTATGATGGTACAGACCAACGATGCCTTTTCATATTATGCCAATGAACAGATGCAGGCGATCGATCTGCCGTACGGCAATGGCCGATTTTCCATGACCATCCTTCTGCCGGCATACGGCAAAACACCTGCTGAACTGCTGGAGTCACTTGACAAAGAATCTTTGCGCGCTTTGCCGAAAAAATTTTCCAAGCAGCGCGGCACCCTCCATCTGGTCAAATTTAAGCTGGAGTACAAAAAGAAGCTCAATGACGCTCTGAGCAATATGGGTATGGCCGTTGCCTTTACCGAGCAGGCCGACTTTACCCGCATCAACCGCAACGGGCCCCTTTTCATTTCCGAGGTTCTGCATAAAAGCTTCGTCCAAGTTGATGAAGAAGGGACCGAAGCTGCGGCTGCCACCTCCGTCGGAATCGCCTTAACATCTGCCGGCGACTCTAACGGCTTTATTATGGTCGTGAACCGGCCGTTCTTGTTCTTTATTCGCGAGCAAAACAGCGGCGCAGTGCTGTTTTTGGGCATAGTAAACAGGCCGTGAAGAGAAAGTGAACGTCTTTGTTACCGGTGCAACCGGTTTTGTCGGCACAGTGATCATCGAACGATTGCATGCAGCCGGATATCTGGTGCATGCTTTAGTGCGGAATGCCGCAAAAGCGCAGTTTTTGCGGCAAAGAGGCGTCGAGGTCAAATTCGGAGATGCAACCGATAAGGGTTCCTTGTACGCCGCATTAACGGACTGCGAAGCGGTTGTTCATCTTATTGCCGTCATCAAGGAAATGCCGCGTCGGGGCGTTACATTCGAGCGGATCAATTACGAGGCGACGCTGAATCTGATCGAGGCTTCTAAAGCCCGCGGCGTCCGCCGCTTTTTGCATATGAGCGCTCTGGGCTCTTCGCCGGATGGACCCACGCCCTATTTTCGTACGAAAGGCAAAGCCGAAGAAGCGGTTCGGCACAGCGGGCTCGAGTTTACCATCTTTCGCCCCTCATTCATCTATGGACGAGGGGATGCGGTCTATTCACTTTTAGCGCGCATGCTGCGCCTCTCGCCGCTGGGTCTCTTTCCCCTTTTCGGCGACGGGCTTTATCGTTCGCAACCCGTGGCGGTGGAAAATGTCGCCGACGGCTTTGTAAAGGCGCTCAGCCTCCCGGTATCTATCGGTAAAACCTACGATGTCGGCGGTCCAGATTCCCTCGCATTTCGCGAGCAAGTGGAGCTAATTGGTAAAGCCATCGGGAAATCTGTCCGTTTTCTTTCCTTGCCCCTCCCGCTGAGTCGAAATTTTGTGCGCATTGCACAGCTCTTTCCGTTTTCTCCGATCGATTTGGATCGACTCACAATGCTCACCAGCGACAATGTCTGCGATTCGCGCCCGTTTGCTGAGGAACTCGGTATTGATCTCATGCCGTTTGAGGTCGGTATTACCTATTTAAAGGATGTCTAAAGGAATTTTCCAATTTTTGTCTTTGTTGTTTCTGCTCCGAATTTTAACGGACGGAACACAAGAAGAAAGGAATACCTATGAGCAATACAGTTAATCTTAAACCCGGTGATCCGGCCCCGGATTTTGCCTTAACCGGCTCGGATGGTCAAACTTATAGTCTTTCGCAATTTCTCGGTAAAAAGCGCGTCGTGCTTTATTTTTACCCCAAAGACGACACTCCAGGCTGCACCAAGGAAGCGTGTTCATTTCGCGACCAGCTTCCGCAGCTGCAGGCCAAAGATGCCGTGGTACTCGGCGTCAGCGCCGATGATCTGGCTTCGCATCAAAAATTTATTCAAAAATACGGCTTGAACTTTCCGCTTCTGTCGGATACCGATCATCGCGTGGCCGAGGCATACGGCGCTTGGGGTGAAAAGAAAATGTACGGCAAATCCTACATGGGCATGATCCGTAAGACGTTCATCATCGGTAAAGACGGACGCATTGAACATGCCTTTCACAAAGTCACGCCGGAGGGTCACGGCGAGGAAATCGTCAACCTTCTCGGATAAAAGGAGGGGGTAGCCTCCTCTACCCCCCTTGTTCTCACACGATAGAAAAGTATCAAGCGTGAATTTCCGTTACGGTAAACAGGTTGTGGACATAAAGCTGCCGTCGACCTGCTTCGTGAAAGAGCTGGAAAAGCCTTCTTCCGAAATACATGAAAGCGAGTCGACAATCCTCGAACGGGCCATTGACGAGCTTCTCGCTGCCCTCCGTGTTCGTCTTGCGCCTAAAGCGCGGTTATTGATCATTGTCCCGGATCACACCCGAAAATGCAATCTGCCTTTTATTTTGCCGCGACTAACGCACGCTTTGGAAAAAGCCTTCCAGCCGAACATTGAGTTTTTAATCGCCAACGGCTCTCACGTCGCCCTTTCAAAGGAGACGCTCGCCGCATTGCTGTCTCCGGAGATATATTCACGCTATCGCGTCACCCAGCATGACGCCAAGGACGAAAGCCGGCTGATCGATTTGGGCACCACCACCTTCGGCACCCCGATACGGCTAAACCGTAAGGTGCGCGAAACGGATTTCATTATTACCGTCAACGGCATTCTTTATCACTATTTTGCCGGATTCGGCGGCGGGGCCAAGATGCTTTTGCCCGGAGTTGCCGGCTATGAAACCATACGCTGCAATCACAGCCTGAGCATCGACCCAAACTACGGCTTTCATCCCAACTGTCGGGAAGGCAATTTGGCCGACAATCCGGTCTTTCAAGACCTGAGACAAGTCCTGAATTTCGTGAACAACGCCCTCTCTTTGCAGGTCGTTCTGGCACCCGAAGGCCGCCTCGCAGCTGCTGCAGGCGGTAATATCCTAGAGGCCCAGGCGAGGCTTCTGCCGATCGTTCAGCAACTTTATGGATTGCCGTTGGAGGAACAGGCGGATTGGGTCATTGCCGATGCGGGCGGCTTTCCCGGCGACGTCAACCTGATTCAGGCGCACAAAGCCATCCATCACGCCTTTCGCACCGTCAAGCGGGGGGGAGCGTTGATCATGATCGCAGAGTGTGGCGAAGGTATAGGCTCGCAGACCTTTTTACCAACGTTCGATTACGGCGACTCACGAACGATGGCCGCAGCCTTGAGCCGCAATTTTCAGATCAACAGTCAAACCGCTCTCGCTCTCAAGGAAAAAACGGAAAATGCAAAAATCTATTTGCTCTCCAATCTGGATCCTGAGATTGTAAAGAAAACGGGGATGATTCCGCTCAAGCGGCCGACGGAAATTGTTGCGTTGGTTGAAAAAGAAGCGTCTGCAGGAAAAACAGGGATCGTCTTTAGACAGGCTAATCTTTATCTGCCGCTATTGGCCGTTAGTTCCTAACAATTTTTCTTTTAATCCAAGAGCCCATGCTTCGATGAATTGCCAGTCACGCGTATCGATCCGCTCGGTGACCGGCAAGCCGTGCTCCAGGAGCACCCTTTGCATCAGCCGCCGCATAATAGGATTGAGTCGATGCAAATCGATTTTCCCGCCGAAAGCTTCGCTGCTCAAAAATTTTAGCTCCGGATATTTTTCAGTTATAAAGCCAAGATAGTCGCGACGGACTTTTTCCCGTCCCTCGTCTGTTGCAGCGGCAAGACAGACGGCAAACAGAGCCACCTTTTTTTGCGCCAAGACGTCCCGATTTAGGGCAAAAAAGTCGCGAACATTGGCAAGCGGACGCTCGGCCCGCACTGAGCTTCCGACAACGACGGCATCGAACGCTTCAACATCCTCACCTTGCAGATTATCCAGGTTTTCCACTCTCACATTGATGGCCGCGTCTTGCCCTAGAATTTCGCCGATTCTTTCCGCGACTTCTTTTGTGGCGCCATAACCACTGCTGTAAGCAATCAATACATCCATAATCGACTTTGACTTTTTTCTATCCCTTGATTTATACTTTGTAGAATTATGGAGAAGATGAGGAAGCTTCCGCAACCATTAGTTGGGCCGGAACACTTGAACTTTTCAAGCACTCCGATGAAACCAAAATATGATATTCAAAAACTGACGCAAATCTAACACATGCAAAGGCGACAAAATTCCGCCATGATTTCCAGGCCGCCAAATTAAAAAGCGGCGGCCTAAACATACCGGCCGCCGCTGATCCAACCTTACTCTAACGTCTATTTGACCAACGTCATTTGTCGCGTTTGTTGCAACAGGCTTATTCCGTCGTTGCAGCTTACTCGGCAAAAATAGATTCCGCTTGGCGCGGCTTGACCCTGGTCATCCATTCCGTTCCAGTACCACTCGTTCCGTCCCGCCTCGTAACGGCCCTCATGATGTAGGACAAGGCGACCGTTCATGTCGAAAATTTCGATTCGCGTGTAAGCGGCGCGCGGCAGTTCGAATCGAATCGTTGTGCCCGGATTGAACGGATTGGGGTAATTGGCAGGCAGGCTGAAACCGCTCGACAGTTCTTTTTGCTCGGCAACTCCGGTTGTGCCGAAAATGGAATAGAGCTCGATGCCGTTGCCGATGCCCAGGTTGCGGGAGTACTTTTTTTCGACGGCGTTATTCCAATGCTCATGGACGCCCAGGCTGGGGATCGGCGTGCCGTCACCTTCTGGGTCATAGATGATATTCGTCGGCCATTCGTTACGGTCTGCCGCCTGATGGAGATAGTCGTCTACCGCCGGTTTTACCGGATAAGGGTAGAGACTGCCGGCATGGAATTCGGTGCGCAAAAAGTCATATCCCACCGATTCAATGGCCACAGGATCGAAGGAGAGGAAAATGGAGGAGGTCCAGTCGTTATTGAACGGCGGCATGGAGAATTTGCGCGGCGGATCCGTAGCTTCCGACCCGGAATAGAGAGCGTCCATCAGGTAGAACAGCCCGCGCTTGTAGTGTTTTTCATGCCCCATAAGATCGACCTGCACGCGATATTGGTGCCGTTGAAAGCGCGCATATTTGCCGTCTTCCGTGGGATCCACCAACCCATTGTGGAGGTGAACAGCATTATTGCGCATGTGTGAACCGAAATGATTTTTGGCAAACATGGTCACCCCTGCCCGCCTGTGACCTTTCATGGTCGGTATGTTGATGAGATAATTGCAGATTTCGGCAATCGTACAGTAGTAATCTTCGACGGTCGGCTGACCGGCCAGCGGATTGCTCCAGTCGCCGGTAAACATGACAGTGCCGCGATCCGAATATTTGATGAACGGTTTGGTGGTTTTAACGACCTTTATACGGCCGTTCAAAGTAGAATTGTTGTCGAGAATATTGATGTCCGGAAATTCCGCCTTCCACAGATCGAAACAGTGCTTGTAGACATGTTTAAGAGGGTCGCCGATATAAATATCCTGCTGATTGACGCCGGCGACGCGGACCAGCTGCCGTAAAAGCGCCAGCACAAGGTGCGGATTGGTCTCCGCAATGCCGTAGTTATTGTTCTTTTTGATGGCCAGATTCTTTGGGTCGAAATTGCCGTCCCATGAGCTGGTGGCGTTGATTTTGATGTAAATGATCTCCCCTTCCTGATAACCCACATCGCCTTTGCCCTGCAGACGGTTATTGTACCGGAAAATTTTATCCCAGGCTTCACTGTCTGTAGCTGCGCCGGTCAAGCCGCGAATTGCCTGCGACAGCATGCGGTCGATGACTTCCTGGTTGTTGTTCTTCGGCATGAACCAACCGTCGTCTTTGTTGGCGCTGTTGGTGCAGTTTTCATTGGTGGCGTCAGGATCCCAAACCCATACGACCCGGCCCGGGAAAATACCTTTTGCCTCACCGATCGGCGCGTTCGGTTTGTGATCCTCATGGGCTATTGTGGCAGCAGCGGGACGAGCTTTGCCGCCTACCGTAAAGGAAACAGCCGCCATCACAACAAGGACCGACAAAGCCGCCGCCAGGGCGGGTCTTTTCGACCGCAGTTGTTTCGTCTTCCGCAGACCCAGCCATGCCGTGACGGAGCCGATCAAATAGACGATGAAACCGGAAGCGAGCGGCGCAGCGGCGCGCATACAGGGATAAGCTGCACGGCTCGGTTTGGGGATGACACGGATGAGGAACCAGATCAGCGACAGCAGCCCCAGAATTGGAAAAAAGACTCCGGCACCGGCGTACCGAAAACCGATAATCCGGCCGGTTTTACTGCAGCGTCTAAGCAATCGACTATCGAGATAAGAAAGAAAACGCATACTCTCTCCTTAGCATTTATTTACACATTTATAAATAGAAATTAAACTCCTCTTTTTAGAAAGCAAATAAAAGAACGTCATTCACGAGCTTTTCACAATTGTTTACAGCCCCCTATGTGCTTGAGCGGATATGTCCGAGCCATGCAAAACAGCGTTTGTCCCCTTATGCATCCGATTTGCTCTCAAAGAGTTAGGCTATCTGGGCGGCGGAAAATTTCTTTGACTTTGGCGTGCCAAATCATTAAATTTTTACCTGCTCAGAGCTTGCGATCGGGCGAGAGTGGCGGAACCGGCAGACGCGCTAGACTTAGGATCTAGTACCTTCACGGTGTGGGGGTTCAAGTCCCCCCTCTCGCACAATCAAAGACGATCGTTGGGGCGCGCTTCGGCATGCTTTCCGACGATTTTTTTATGTTCAGGACTCAACAGAATAAAGGGAAAAACGATTGGACTATACGATCAACACCAGCACTAACGGGCAAACGACTATTGAAGTCAAAATTCCTGCCGATGAAATCGATGCCTTTCTGGACAAGGCCCTGCTCAATGTCCAGAAAAAAGCTACGCTGCAAGGCTTCCGGAAGGGTAAAGTTCCTACTGAAATGGTCAAGCGCCTTTTCGCTTCGCAGATTAAAAATGAAGCGCAGGACTTGGGCATCGAAGATGCCTGGCGCCGCATCTTTTCAGAAAATCAGTTCGACCTCTACAATGAGCCTCTCATCGTTGGTCGCCATGTTGACGATCAAGGCAACGTCACGTTCTCGATTGTCTTTGAACAATATCCCCAAGTAAACGTACCGGACCTGAGGGGTATGCAGATCGAAAAGATCGTCTGGCAGGTGACTCCCGAAGCGGTGGATCAGGTTTTGGAAAATCTGCGGCAAGATCATGCCATGCTTTACCTCAAAGAGGACGCAGCGCAGCCGGGCGACTATGTGTTGGCGGACTTTCAAGAGATTGATGCGAGCGGCGTGCCGCTTCTCGGATCCAGTTTTAACGATCAGATGATTTATCTCGCGCCGAACGACAACGAGCTGGCTCCGCAGCTTGTCGGCGTCAAAGCCGGAGATCAACGCCGCGTCATGCTGAAACGGCAAAAATCCGAGATGATCGAACAGCCGAATCGTGAACAAGACACGGTCTTTTATCAAGCCGTCGTTAAAGAGGTCAAGGAACGTCGTTTGCCGGAATTGGATGACGAATTCGTCAAAGATCTCGGCGGCCGCTACAAAACTCTCGCCGAATTGCGCGAAAGCATCGAGGCCGACCTGCGTAGAAGAGCGGAACGCGAGACAGAGACCGGCTTTGAAAATGCTTTGATTACGGAGGTGGTCAAACGCTCCGACTTGGAACTGCCGCCCTCGATGATCGAGAAATATACCGATCGGCTGGTTGAACGCGCTTTGAAACGGAATGAGCAACTGGATGAAGAAGCTTTGCGCAATTATTTTCGCCCGCAGGCCGTCTTTGATCTCAAATGGATGCTGATCAGCGAGGAAATCAAAAAGCAGCAGGGGTTTACTGTTGACGAGCAGGATATCGAGGCAAAGCTCGAGCCGTATCGGCAAAGCGAGAACGGCCAGAGATTGATCGAGTCCCTGCGCAAAGATGAGAAGGAAATGGAGCGGCTGAAGGAAGACATTCTTTCAGACAAGCTGATTGCCTGGCTGGCATCGCAGGCGGAAATTCGCGAAACGGTGCGGCCGTTCAGCGAGCTGCTCCGTTCGCCGGAAAATTGAGCAGTGGATAAACGAAGGACATCGAAACGAAAGGAAACGATAGATGGGTTTGGTGCCGATGGTCATAGAACAGACGGGACGCGGTGAACGCGCATACGATATCTTTTCCCGTCTTTTAAAAGAGCGAATCATTTTTATCGGCAGCCCGATTGACGATGTAGTCGCCAGTCTTGTGATCGCCCAAATGCTGTTCCTGGAGGCCGAGGATCCGGAAAAGGATCTCTATCTCTACATCAATTCTCCCGGCGGTTACGTTTCATCAGGTTTGGCGATCTATGACACCATGCAGTACATCAAACCGGATGTGGCGACGATCTGCATGGGACAGGCTTCGAGCATGGCGGCGCTGCTTCTGGCGGCCGGCGCAAAAGGCAAACGGGCGGCTTTGCCGCACTCCCGCATCATGATCCACCAGCCGCTGGGCGGCGCGCAGGGTCAGGCGACGGACGTCGAAATACAGGCGCGCGAGATCCTCACGCTGCGCGCTCAGCTCAACAAGCTGCTGTCGCAGCACACCGGCCAACCGCTGGAAAAGATCGAAGCCGACACCGAGCGCAACTTTTTTATGAGCGCCGAAGAGGCCAAGGCATACGGCATTATTGACGACGTCATGGTGCGGCGCAAGAACAAATAGGCCTCAGAAAAAGGAGAATCACGCAAATGACGAAAAGCGGACCGCGCAGGTCGCATTATGCCGTTTGTTCTTTTTGCGGCAAGAATTCGAGTCAAGTCGAGACGATCGTCACCGGGCCGGACGTCAGCATTTGCAACGAGTGCGTTGCCATTGCCAACAAAGTGATTGCCCGCGAACAGGCCAAAAAGCCGTTCCATCTGAACGGACGCATTCCAACTCCTTCAGAGATCAAGGCTGAGCTTGACAGCTATGTCATCGGCCAAGAGCAGGCCAAGAAAGCGGTCGCCGTGGCGGTCTATAATCACTATAAACGCATCGAAAATCCGCGCTTTTCCGATGATGTGGTTTTGGAAAAGAGCAACGTCCTTCTGATCGGCCCGACCGGCACCGGTAAGACGCTGATCGCGCAGACGTTGGCCAACTTTCTGCAGGTACCGTTCACCATTGCCGATGCGACAACTTTGACCGAAGCCGGTTATGTGGGTGAGGACGTTGAAAACATTCTCGTTCGCCTCCTGCAGGCGGCTGATTATAATATCGAACGGGCCGAGCGCGGCATCGTTTATATCGACGAAATCGACAAGATTTCGCGCAAAAGCGGCAATCCTTCCATCACCCGCGATGTCTCCGGCGAAGGCGTGCAGCAGGCCCTCCTAAAAATTTTAGAAGGCACCATCGCCGCACTTCCGCCGAAAGGCGGCCGTAAGCACCCGGAAATGGAGTTCATAAACCTCAACACCCGCAATATCCTGTTCATATGCGGCGGCGCTTTCGACGGTCTGGAAAAAATTATCGCCAACCGTATCGGCAAAAAAGAGATGGGGTTCGGCGCCGACATCGAGCACAACCAAAAGATCCAGCAGGATATCCTTCGCCATGTCGAGCCTGAGGATCTGCTCCATTACGGCCTTATCCCAGAGCTGATCGGCCGACTGCCCGTCATCGCCACTCTCGACGACCTTGACGAAGCAGCGTTGTTGGAAATCCTCACCACGCCCAAAAACGCCTTGCTGAAGCAGTATCGTCGACTTTTGGAACTCGACGACGTGACTTTGGAATTCGATCAGGATGCCCTCGAGGAGGTCATCAGGCAGGCGGTCAAACGGAAATCCGGCGCGCGCGGACTGCGCTCCATTATGGAGTCGGTCATGATGGACATTATGTTTTCATTGCCGTCGCGTAAAGACATCGGGGCATGCCGGGTTACCCGTGACGTGGTGCTGAAAAGAGGTGAGCCGATTTACATCAAGCGCGCCGTCGACACATTTCCCAGCGAAGAAGCTGCTTAACCGCCCCCTTTTTTCGGGAAAGGAGGGTCGACGTGAAGATCAATCAGGCGGAATTTGTCAAGAGCGTGGCGCGACTCGATCAACTTCCCAAAGACGGCCTTCCGCAGATCGCCTTTGCAGGCCGTTCCAATGTCGGCAAATCGAGTCTGCTCAACAAGCTGTTTAATCGCAAGAATTTGGCTCTTGTGAGCTCCTCGCCGGGTAAAACCAGGCTGCTCAACTTTTACCGAGTGAACAACTCCTGCTACTTTGTTGATTTGCCCGGATACGGCTTTGCCAAAGTTTCGAAAGCGCAGCAGGAGTCTTGGCGGCGGCTGATCGAAGCCTATTTAAGTCGAAGTAGGGATCTACGCGGCGTCGTGGTTCTTACCGATATTCGTTTGGAGGTGCAGCAGAGCGATCGACAGATGCTGGAGTGGCTGCGGTCGCTGGGCACTCCCTTTATCGTGGTTGGCACCAAAGCAGACAAGCTGTCGAAAATGCAACTGCAGCGTCGGATCAAAGAGAATCTTGAGGCGTTGGCCGATTTAAATGTTTCCGAGATCCTGCCGTTTTCCGCTCTTACCGGCGAAGGCAGGACGGAGCTGCTGGCAGTGATCGGCCGTTTGATCCGCCCGCAAGAGGCGGAGCCATAAACAGGGAGAATCGTCATGGCGATCGTTACGCCGCAAATCAAGGACTTTATGCAGACACAGTCGTGGATACGCCGCATGTTCGAGGCGGCGGCCGAATTAAAGGCCAAATACGGAGAGGATCGGGTCTTTGATTTCAGCCTCGGCAATCCCGACGTTCCGCCGCCTGCAGAAGTGGCGCAGGCGCTGCATGACCTCGCGCAACGCGCATCCAAGCCGCTGTCCTTCGGCTATTGTCCCAATGCCGGTCTGCCGGCTGTGCGCGAAGCGCTGGCCGGCCGCGTCAGCGAAGAACAGCAGACTCCTCTTGCCGGAAAGCATATCGTTGTGACCTGCGGTGCCGCCGGAGCGATGAATGCACTTTTCCGCGCCATTCTCCTGCCCGACGACGAGGTGATGACTTTTTCACCCTATTTTGTGGAATACGGCTTTTATGCCGCCAATTTCGGCGCCCGATTGGTAACGGTACCCAGCCGCAACGACTTTTCACTCGATCCGAAAGCGCTCGAAGCGGCGATAACGAACAGAACACGCGCCCTGATTCTCAACTCGCCGAACAATCCCACCGGTGTCGTCTATAGTCGCGAAGAGTTGGAAGCGGTGGTTGATATACTGACGCTTAAATCCGCCGAGTACGGCCGGCCGATCCTGTTGATCTCCGATGAACCTTACCGCTTTTTAACCTACGACGGACTTACGCCACCGGCAATTCTGCCGCTGTATGACTCGAGCGTCATCATCAGCTCGTTCTCAAAAAGTCTCTCTTTGGCGGGCGAGCGCATCGGCTACTTGGCCGTCAATCCCCGCCTCGACGGCGCCGATCTTTTGCTTAATGGAATCATTCTCGCCAACCGAATTCTCGGCTACGTCAACGCGCCGATTATCGGCCAGCATATTATTCTCGCCTCGCTTCATGCCGGCGTAGACGTTACCGTTTATGAACAACGTCGCCGCGCCATGGCTGAAATTTTAGACGAAATGGGCTTTGAATACGTAATGCCGCAAGGTGCTTTTTACTTTTTTCCGAAAACTCCGCAGGGTTACAGCGACGATGATTTTATCAAACTGCTGCTGAGCGAAAACATAATCGCCGTTCCGGGAGGCGGGTTCGGCCGCGAAGGCCACTTTCGCGTCGCCTTTTGCATGGAAGAAAGCATCATCCGCGCCTCCCGATCCGCTTGGCTCAGGGTAAAAGACAAGCTGGCCTCCCCTCCTCAATAAAAGGTTGCCGGCGTCTGCAGGGTATCCAACAAAGATCCGGCAACAGATCACCCGAGACTTTGGATAACAGGCCTGCAACGCCCTGCCCATTTTTACGAGAAGGGCGATCAGCTTAATCCCTGCGTCCCGATACGCAAAGACGAGCCCGCAAGCAAGCCCACTAAAGATTGAGCGAATTTGCGCCAATAAGCCTGCAACCTTTATAAAGGTTAATGCAAGGCATAGGCAATTTTCCTTTCCAAGTATCGGCTGAGATCATACCCCGTTTTGTGTCTGGTTGTTTTTGTTCCTATTCGAAGGAAATATATTTTCCGCGATGGGAGCGGAATATATTGACTTTTTGCAATAATAGTCGTAAATTCAATTCAAACGGCCGGACAAAACCGAGAGCAATGAAATAAAAGGCCGTGGCGCATGAGCCGAAAGGGAAGACAGGGATGAAGGTATATCTTTACCTTTCCATGATACCGGAAGCATTGATCTATTCCATGCTTCCGCCGGATGATTTTGGACGGTACTATGCGGTCGGCACTCGCAAAAAGACGCGCGGCGAGGCTATTTTTTTCAGCGTGGATGAAAATAAAGTCGACCCGAGTCTACCGCTTGAAGCGGCGGCAAAACGCTGCGTACCGAACCCCGACGGCTCTCCGAAACGATCCGTCTATGTGTCGATCTACCGGGCTTTGGAGCATGTGCCCATTAATGCTTTGAAGAATCTATATCTGGCGACTTCAACGGGCCACGTTCTGGAGATCAAGTCGCAGCCTTACAAGCCGAGCGAAGAACGTCGGCTTCACTTGTATCAAGAGCTGGCGCCGGTCGATCCGATGATTGCATCCAATTTGGAACCTCTGGCTTTTAGTCGAACGATCACCAATAAGGGCAGTCTTGTCTATGTTCCGCGGCTTGCTTTTGTGGAGCTTACACTCGGCAATTTAGCCGAAAATCCCAAAACCGGTTCCGCCTATGATCTGCCCTACCGCAATATTGATCATTTGCGTGATTGTCTGCTCGAATTGGTGAACAATCCGAGCAAACTGACCAAAGCGGTTTCCCGCGCTATGGGATGCGAGTTGATCTTTCGCACCATCAAGAACGGCTTTTTCGTCGGCGACGACAAAGAGTTTGCTTTTTATCCCTTCCCCTCGTTAGAGGAATTGGAAGATAAATATTACGAGTGGTGGCGATCTGCTAACCTCATTCCGTTTGAGGATTAATCCTTTTCTCTAGGCCGTAAGACCACTCAAAAGCTGGGCTTTGACGATATGGAAAGCGGCTGTCTTTCATGCCGCTGACAGCCGATGCAAAGCACGGTGTTTGCGTGGTCTTTTTTATATACACTGAACGCATTTATGTTGAACTCTAGTTGAAGGAGAACCAATGCTGAATCCACTTTTCTGGTTGGTGCCGGTAGCTTCGTTAATCGCTCTCGGCTTTGCTTTCCTTTTCTTCAAGCAGATGATGCGGTTGGATGAAGGGACGGAAAGAATGCGGACCATTGCCGCACACGTCCGCGTCGGCGCCATGGCTTATCTCAAGCAGCAGTACAAAGTCGTTTTGATGGTGTTTATCGTTCTCACGTTGCTGTTTGCCTTTATGGCCTATGTACTGAAAGTCCAAAACGGCTGGGTCCCCTTTGCTTTTCTGACCGGCGGATTCTTTTCGGGATTGGCCGGATTCATCGGCATGAAGACCGCGACCTATGCCAGCGCCCGTACCGCCAATGCGGCGCAGAAATCGCTCAATCAGGGCCTGCAGGTCGCCTTTCGCTCCGGTGCGGTTATGGGCTTGGTGGTCGTCGGCCTGGCGCTATTGGACATCTCGCTCTGGTTTTTAATCCTCAACCATTTCTATCCTGCAGCGACGGACACTCACAATCTGATCGTCATTACCACGACCATGCTGACATTCGGCATGGGCGCATCGACTCAGGCGTTGTTTGCGCGCGTGGGCGGCGGCATCTACACCAAGGCTGCCGATGTCGGCGCCGACCTCGTCGGTAAGGTCGAAGCCGGCATTCCGGAAGACGACCCGCGCAACCCGGCGACTATTGCCGACAATGTCGGCGACAATGTGGGCGACGTGGCAGGAATGGGCGCCGACCTCTATGAATCCTATGCCGGTTCGATTCTGGCGACGGCCGCTCTCGGCGCAGCGGCTTTTATGGGACTCGGCGTTGCGGTGCAGTTCAAAGCGGTCATCGCTCCCATGCTGATTGCGGCGGTCGGTACGGTCCTGTCGATCATCGGCATCTATGCCGTGCGCACCGGCGAGGACGCCACCCAGAAACAGCTTCTCGGCGCACTTGGACGCGGCATCAATCTGAGCTCGATCCTGATCGTTGTAACTTCTTTCCTTATTCTGCGCGCCCTCGATCTGCCCAATTATGTAGGCATTTGGGGCTCCATTCTCTTCGGCCTGGTTGCCGGCTGGCTGATCGGTAAAGAAACCGAGTATTTCACTTCCGAGGCTTACAGGCCTACTCGCCACATTGCCGACAATGCCACAACAGGCCCGGCCACGGTCATCATCGCCGGACTGGGGACGGGAATGCTTTCAACCGCATTCCCCGTACTAACCATCGTTATCGGGACAATCTTTGCCTATCTATGCGCTGCGGGCTTTGACGTGACCAATATGTCTGCCGGCCTTTACGGCATCGGCATCGCCGCCGTCGGCATGCTGTCCACGCTCGGCATCACCTTAGCCACCGACGCCTACGGCCCCATCGCCGACAACGCCGGCGGCAACGCGGAAATGAGCGGCCTCGGAAAAGAAGTTCGCCGCCGCACCGATGCTCTTGACTCCCTCGGCAACACGACGGCAGCGACCGGCAAGGGTTTTGCCATCGGTTCTGCGGCGCTGACGGCTCTGGCTCTTTTGGCCTCCTATATCGAAGAACTCAAAATCGGTATCGTGCGCGTCATCAACAACGTCGGCTCATACACCTTCCCGAACGGCCTGCAGCTTTCCAATTTGGCCGAAGTCAACAAGTTGGAACTGGTTGATTTCATGCACTATTTCGACGTGCATTTGATGAATCCTAAGGTGCTTCTCGGCATGTTCGTCGGCGCCATGATGGCCTTCTTGTTCTGCGGTCTCACGATGACCGCCGTCGGACGCGCCGCTGCAAGCATGGTCAACGAAGTCCGTCGCCAATTCCGTGAAATCAAAGGCATTATGGAAGGCAAAGCAGAGCCCGACTATGCTTCGTGCGTGGCTATTTCGACCAAAGGAGCGCAGCGCGAGATGATGCTGCCTTCGCTTCTGGCCATTGCAGCGCCGATCCTTATGGGCCTCGTTTTCGGCGCAGCCGGTGTGATGGGTCTCCTGACCGGCGGCCTGGCGGCAGGCTTTGTGCTCGCTGTGTTTATGGCTAATGCAGGCGGCGCCTGGGACAATGCGAAAAAGTACATTGAAGGCGGTGCGCACGGCGGCAAAGGTTCCGATGCTCACAAAGCCGCCGTCGTCGGCGATACGGTCGGCGATCCGTTCAAAGACACCTCCGGCCCCAGCCTCAATATCCTCATTAAACTGATGAGCATGGTTGCCATTGTAATGGCCGGATTGACCGTGACATTTTCTCTGCTCTGATTGGATTGGGTTCTCAAAAAGGGCGATGAGATGATCATCGCCCTTTTTTTGTAGGCCTATGTTTTGCAGGAGGTTTTGATGGAAAACCTGGAGGCAAAAGAAATCAGTCGCCTGGTGCGGACGGTCTTTCCGCCGCTTGCCCATGAAGAAAGTCTTGCCATTTTGATCGACATCCCAAATGCCTCAGAATCCGATACGCCTGCCTGGC
This sequence comes from candidate division KSB1 bacterium, assembly GCA_034505495.1. Classification (NCBI taxonomy): domain Bacteria; kingdom Pseudomonadati; species Candidatus Zhuqueibacterota bacterium. The sequence continues at coordinate 78,758 of JAPDQV010000004.1, forward strand.
GTCTGCGCCGCGTCATCGCTTATGAATGGTATCGGTCTTTGAGCGAAAGCCCCTTGGAAGCGGGGCTAAAGGATGTCGCGCTGATCGCCTATCCAAGCGTGGACCGCAACAACGCCGATCTGCCGGAGTACGGCTTTTTTCTGACGGAGCCGCCGCCGAACGTTGCCCGCGATCTTTCCGACCCCAAACAATCCTTTCAGAAAATCTTTTCCAAGTATCAACTGTTTCTGGCTCCGACGCAGTATTCGACGACGGCACCCTTGAAAAATGCAGCCAAGATTTTCGGCTTTCGCGCCGCCACCATGCCCGGCTTTTCGCCGGCAATGATACCGGCTCTGCGCCTCGATTATGAAAAGATCCACGCCCGCTGCTCTCTTTTGAAACAAAAGCTGGATGTAGCCGTCGCTGTTCATGCAGTTTTTAAAGTTGACGAAAACCTTCTGGAGATGACCTTTGATCTGAGGCATCACACAGCCCATCTCAGCAGCGGTCGATTTTTTGAGGCGGGAACCGCAGGCAATCTGCCGAGCGGTGAAACCTATATTGTTCCCTATGAAGGAGAAAAGGGCGAGGCAAGTCGCACTGCCGGTTTGCTGCCTGTACAATTCGACGATGAGATCGTCATTTATCGTGTGGAAAACAATCGAGCTGTCGAGGTCATGAGCAGCGGCGAAAAGAGCGAAAGCGAAGCCGAGCTGCTGCGCCGCGAGCCGGCGTACGGCAATATTGCCGAGCTGGGGTTCGGTGTACTGGACGGATTCGGCATCGCGCCCATCGGCGAGATTTTGCTCGACGAGAAACTCGGCTTTCATGTCGCCTTTGGCCGCAGCGATCATTTCGGCGGCGTCGTCGGACCGTCGGCATTCTCTTCACCGTCTCAGGCCGTTCACATCGACCGCATTTATGTTCCGAAGGTGCAGAACCGTATCCAATTGCTTTCGGTCGATTTGGATTTCGGTGCGCATTGGGAACGACTCATCGATCGGCACGGCTATGTCATTTTTTAGACCCCGTGCTTAACATTTTGCTTGTTTTTTTTGTGATTTTATTCTACTTTGATATTGGATTGAGGCTTTCCATTGACAAACATGCGGATGAGGGTGAAGCGTAAAGAAAGACAGCCATCGATAAGCGATAAAATCTGCCTTCATACGGCATGCAAGATGGAAGTGCATTCAAAATAGGGTGCACTTTTTTTTTGTCAGGGTAGGGATAAATTGAGGAGTATTTCTCTTGCAAAAAGTACTGGAACTGCTGATTGATCTGCAGGAAATCGACGCCCAGCTGTTGATGCTGCAGAAGGAAAAAGGCGATCTGCCGATGCGGGTAGACGCCATGAGTGAAGAAATCAATCAGTTGGAAAAAAAGTTGGCCGGAAACCGCGGCATGTTGGAAGCACATCGCGAGGAACTGGCGCTAGTGGAGAGAAATATCGATCTCTATGATACCCGATTGAATAAATACAAGACGCAATTATATCAGGTTCGCAATAATCGCGAATATGATGCCATTTCGAACGAGATCGACGCCGCAGTGCAGGCCAAAAGTGAGGCCGAGGCGCGCAAAGGCGAGCTAAGCAAACTGGTGGAGCGGGAACAGGAAGAGATTGCGCGTTTGGAAGCACTGCACGCCGAACGCCAACAGAGATTGGCCGAGCTGCAGAAAGAGCTGGAAGCCGTATCGGCGCAGACACGCGAAAAAGAGGAGGCACTGACGGCTCGGCGCAATGCCATGGCCGAGCGATTGCCGCGGCCGATTGTCAGCACGTATGAGCGGATTCGTACGGCGCGGGGCGGTTATGCGTTGGCGTTTTTGCGCAACGGGGCCTGCAGCCAGTGTTCCACGCGTATTCCACCGCAACGGGGCCTGGAAATCCGCATGATGAACCGCATCCACCTGTGTGAGGTTTGCGGCCGCATTTTGGTTTGGAAACCGGAGCTTACAGAGACGGAGTAACCTGCGGCAGATTTTTTAAGCCGTGGTTTGTTGTTTGAAAAACGGGCGTTCCGAAGCAGGTCAGACGATCGCGTTCCGACTCGATCGGAATGAGGAAAGTCCGAACTCCACAGGGCAGAGTGGTCCGTAACACGGACCTCGGGTGACCGAGGGAAAGTGCCACAGAAACGACACGGTCTCGGGATTCCGGGACAAAGGTGAAATGGCGAGGTAAGAGCTCACCGCTTCAACGGTGACGTTGAAGGCAGGGCAAACCCCACTCGGAGCAAGACCAAATAGGCGGAGAGAGACGGCCCGTCTCGTTTGATCCGCGGGTAGGTCGCTTGAGGCGTCGGGCAACCGGCGTCCTAGAGAAATGATCGTCGTCCCGATTTTCGGGATTACAGAATTCGGCTTACCGACCTGCTTCGGTTATTTTTTGTCGGTTGCCGGCAACACAAGACGTTGGAGAGTTTATGGAGTTGCGATGGGTGATTGAGGAGGCGCAGGATCCCGAAAAGGTTTCGGCGCTGTCCGCTGCCCTGAATATCCCGCCGGTGATTGCCGAGATACTGCTGCGTCGGGGCGTTAATGATCTAGAAAGCGCCAAACGATTCTTCAGGCCGTCGCTCGATCAACTTTACGATCCTTTTCGCCTGCGCGACATGTCAACAGCCGTGGAGCGGCTGCGGCGCGCAGTTCTGAGCGATGAAGAGATCATGATTTACGGTGATTACGACGTCGACGGTATTACCGCCGTCTCTTTTTTATATCTCCTGCTCAAAGAGCTGGGCGCGCACGTCAATTATTATATTCCGAACCGCCAGGAAGAGGGCTACGGGCTTTCCCTGCAGGGCATCCAGGAAGCGAAACAGCGCGGCGTGACCTTGATTGTGACGGTAGACTGCGGCATCACCGGCCATCATGAGATCGCGGAAGCGAAACGGGCGGGAATCGACGTCATCGTCACCGATCACCACGAACCCGGACCGACGTTGCCGGAAGCAGCGGCAGCCGTTGATCCGAAGCGCCATGATTGCTCTTATCCGTTCAAACAGCTGGCGGGCGTGGGCGTCGCCTACAAATTGGCGCAGGGTCTTTTGCAGCGCATGGGCATTGATCAGTCGATTTTGGAAAAATATATCGAACTGGTCGCTATCGGTACAGCTGCGGACATTGTACCGCTCGTCGATGAAAACCGAATTTTTGTCAAATTCGGCATCCAGTCGCTGAACAATACGGAAAACTTGGGTCTGAAGGCGCTGCTGCGCGCATCCGGTTTGTTGGGTAAGGAGATCGGTACCGGGCAGATAGTATTCATCATCGCGCCGCGCATCAATGCCGTAGGCCGCATGGGCGATGCCGAGCGCGCGGTGCGGCTGCTGACGACCGAAAGCGCCGCCGAAGCGGAAGCCATTGCCGACATCCTGGAACGCGAAAATCTGCACCGAAAGAACGTCGATGAGGAAGCTTTTCATGAGGCGGTGGCGCAGACCGAAGCGCTCTTCCGCGAGCGGCAGGCTCACAGCATCGTTCTGCACAAGGAAGGCTGGCATACCGGCGTTATCGGTATTGTCGCCTCGCGCATGGTCGAAAAATATTATCGGCCGACGGTACTGATCTCGACCGAAGAGGGCATCGGCAAAGGCTCGGCGCGCAGCATTCCGGGTTTCGACCTCTATGAAGCGCTGAAGCAATGCGAAGATTTGTTCATCGGCTTCGGCGGCCATAAATATGCCGCCGGGCTGACCATTGAAGAGGCGAAAATTCCGCACTTTAAAGAGCGGTTCGAAAAAATAGCCGCCGAACAGCTCAAATCACAGAGCCTGGTGCCGGAGTTGAGCATCGAGGCGGAGATTCGGTTGAGCTGCATCGACGATCGATTCGTCGAAATTTTGAAGCATTTTGCGCCTTTCGGACCGCAAAACATGCGGCCGGTATTTATGGCGCAACGACTGCAGGTGGTGGGCACCCCGACGGTTGTGGGCAAAAATCATCTGCGGTTCAAAGTGCGACAGGACGGCCGAGTGTTCGACGTCATTGCATTCAACATGGGCGATCTGATTTATCGTTTGACGCCCGGCGTGTCCGATTTGGACATGGCTTTTGTCATTGAAGAAAACGTCTTTATGGGCGCCCGCACGATTCAGCTGCGGGCGAAGGATATACGTTAAGAAAAAGGAAAACGAGCATGGATCCGCGAGATGAGCAGGGTAAAATTTGGATGAACGGCAAGTTCATCGATTGGATGGATGCCAAAATTCACGTCATGTCGCACGTGATTCATTACGGCACGAGCGTTTTCGAGGGAATGCGCTGCTATAAAACGCCTCACGGTCCGAGTATTTTTCGGCTGGCGGATCACATCCGTCGCCTGTTCGATTCGGCCAAAATCTACCGCATGCCGATTCCATACACGCAAGAGGAAATCATTGAGGCGTGCAAAGAAACGATCCGGGTGAACGGTTTCGAATCCGCTTACGTGCGACCGATTGCGTTTCGCGGCTACCACAGCTTGGGCGTTGATCCCAGCCGCTGCCCGGTCGAGTTTGTCATCGGGGCGCTCAATTGGGGCAAATATTTGGGCGACGAAGGCGTGTCCAAAGGAGTCGATGTGCGCGTGTCCAGTTGGAACCGTTTGGCGCCCAACACCATGCCTACGCTCGCCAAGGTCGGCGCCAACTATATGAGCTCGCAGCTCATCAAAATGGAAGCATTGGCGGACGGATATGCGGAAGGCATCGGTCTGGACGCTTACGGCTATGTCAGCGAGGGCAGCGGCGAGAATATTTTTGTCATCCGTGACGGCGTCCTCTATACGCCCACACTGGATTCGGGCATTCTCCCCGGCATTACGCGCGACTCGGTATTCAAAATTGCCGCCGAGTTCGGCATACCGATCAGGGAGATGAAAATTCAACGCGAATTTCTTTACATCGCCGATGAGATCTTTTTTACCGGCACGGCGGCGGAAATTACGCCGGTGCGGAGCGTCGACCGTATCGTCATCGGCAGCGGCAGCCGCGGACCGATTACCGAAAAGATCCAGCAGCGCTTTTTCGAATACGCCTGCGGCGAGCGCGAAGATCGGTACGGATGGCACGATTACATCAAGATCCATGTTTAACGAAAATCTGGAATGGAAACTGCCGACATCTCGGCATCAGGCAAGAGAGTCGGCGCTGCAGGTGCTGTATGCGCACGTCCTCACCAATACGCCGGTAAGCGTTCTGCTTAAAGAACTCTTGACGGCTGAAAACGAGGTTTATCCTGCCGTCCGCTTTTTTCAAAAACTGGTCAAGCGGGTGCATGAGAACGAAGCCGTCTGTGATGAGTATATTCGTCGTCATTCTGAAAATTGGCGAATAGGCCGTATTGCCATTGTCGACTTGATTCTTCTGCGCATGGGCGTATGCGAGTTCCTGTTTTTCCCCGAAATCCCGCCCAAAGTGACCATCGACGAAGCGGTAGAGCTGGCCAAACGGTACAGCACTGAAAAAAGCGGCGCCTACATCAACGGCATACTTGATGCAATTCTCGATGAACTCAAGGCGAACAATAAAATAATCAAGAATAAACGGGGCATGAAGGAAAGTTGACCCCCCTCGGCGCTGCAGTATCTGCAAAAAAATATAACAGAAACAAACCTGTTCGTCCGGCGTTAGGATGAAGAGTTGAAAGAGAGCGAGGAATATCTTTGAAAATCGAAAAGATCTTTTCGAAACTATTCGGCGGAACCAGCAATGAACGCGAGCTGAAAAAGCTTTGGCCGATCGTTGCTGAGGTTAACCGCATTGCCGAAGAATATCAGAAATTGACCGATGAGGAACTGAAGGCAAAGACCAACGAATTCCGTTACCGCCTGAAAATGGGCGAAACTCTGGACGATCTCCTGCCCGAGGCGTACGCTGCGGTAAAGGACACCTGCCGGCGGCTTGTCGGCAAAAGATGGCTAGTCCGCGGTCAGGAAATCGAATGGAACATGGTGCCGTTCGACGTGCAGATTCTCGGCGCCATAGTGCTTCATCAAGGCAAGATTGCCGAGATGGCCACCGGCGAAGGCAAGACTCTTGTCGCCACAATGCCGCTTTACTTGAATGCTCTCGAAGGCAAGGGCGTTCACCTGGTTACGGTGAACGACTATTTAGCGCAGCGCGACTGCGAATGGATGGGCGAAATTTTTAAATTTTTAGGACTCACGGTCGCAGCCATTTACGGCGGCCAGACGCCGGAAGAGAGGCGCCAGGCCTATCTCGCCGACATTACCTACGGCACCAACAACGAGTTCGGTTTTGATTATCTGCGCGACAACATGGCCACGGACGTTTGGTCGGTCGTGCAACGTCCGCTGCATTATGCGATCGTCGACGAGGTGGACAGCGTCCTGATCGACGAGGCGCGTACGCCGCTAATCATCTCCGGCTCGGTCGGCGCCCCCCGCAATGTCTACAATGAACTTAAACCCATTGTCGAGAACCTGTACAAGCGTCAGCAGGAGCTGGTAAAAGAAATATTGGCCGAAGGCAAAGCGCTGCTCGACGTCGACGAAGAGCGCGCCGGCCTGCAGATTCTGCGCGTTCATCGCGGCGATCCGAAAAACAAAGAGCTGCTCGAGCTTCTTACCTCCCAATTCTGGGTGAAAAAGCTCATCGAGCGCATCGAAGGCCAGCACGAAATCGATAAAACCATGAGTCTTGTCGATCAAGAACTCTATTACACGATCGACGAAAAAAGCCACGTAGTCGACATTACCGAAAAAGGCCGCATCTTTCTTTCGGGCGGCAAGGACTTGGACGTCGCCTTCAAGATTCATCTGTTGGATGAGCTGGATGAGGCGATCAACCGCATGGGCGAGGTCAAACATGCGGAACGGTTTTTTACCCACCATGCCGTCAACGGCCGCGCCAACGGCTTTACGCCGGAGGGCCGTCTCTACCTTTGCGGCGTGAGCGAACCGTTGACCGAAGCCCAGGCTGCGGCAATTGAAAAGCTCGCAGAAAAGCTTGCGCAGGCGCCCGATCTTCTACCCGATGGTCCAAAAGGAGAACGCAGCGCCCGTCTGCGCTCCCTCTATTTAGCCGCCAAAAAGAGCGAGGGTTTGATCAACGGCCTCAGTGAGCTTGGCAAAAAAGTCCTTTTGAACGGCGCCGACGAAGACCTGCGCCGCGTCGTGGAAGCGCTTGAGGCATTGTTTTCTCTTTTAAAGGATCAGGCCGATATCGATGGTCAGGAGGGCGTACCGCGCTACCAATTGGAGCGGCGTCGGCAGCTTCAGAACACGCTCTTTGTCATGGACAAACAGAGCGGCTGTCCGGTCGGGCTGACTGAGCAGGGAAGGCTGGCTGTATCGGCTGCTCTTGCCGGCGGCAATCCGCTCCTTGCGCCGCTCATCTTTCAGCTGCAGACCATGCTGCAACGCGAGGACGCCGACGATAAGCAAATCGACTATTTCGAATTTTCCGACGATGGCGCCGTACTCAAGGCAATCAGCGAAAAAGGCCGCATCGCACTTTTGGGCGGAGATCCCGATCTCTATGTTCTCCCCGACCGGTCTATCGTCGAGGAGCGGGATCGGCAAATTCAACTGCTTCTCGACCGCACCCTCAACCAGGCGTCGTATGACTATGCCGCGCGCGTGCAGGCCGTCGAGCAGTTCGAAGACGATCTGCAGCACATCGCCCATTACGTTCAGACGCACAGCGATCGTCTCGACACCTTTTACCGCTTCGAGGCGGAGAAAAAGCAATTCGGACTAACTCCAAAAGCTCATGCCTTTTATACCGATTTTGCCGAACAGAGCGAAGATATCATTGCCCAATTGGACAAGGACATTCGCCGCTATGCGGAACAGCCGGAGCAGATTTTTGCCGTTCAGAACGGCCGATATGTGGGACTGAACGAGCTCGAACTGGATCGGCTGCTCGGCGCTCCCTATCGGCAAATTGAAAAACAGATCAACACCTGGCTGGAAGAGCACCGCGGCAGAATTGATTCTCCTGTCGCGCTGCGGGAAGAGCTGGACAAGCATTTGGGCTCGGATCTGGAACAGGGCCTCAGCCTTTCACGCCGATTCGAAGAGGTCCAAAGAATCGGCCTCTTTTTCGAAAACCTCTTCCGTTTCCTTGCCGATGAGGAAGCGGGCGACTCGGAAAAGCGGCGCATGCTGCGTCTTTACTTTGACTTTGCCGAGCCGCTGCAGGGCGACGTTCGTCCCGGCACCGGCCTCAAGTTTTCAGGGCTTTCTGCCGCCGGTATGGAGAGACTGCAAAGTACGACTTTGGCGCGGCGCAGCGTCGCCGAAGCGGCCCTGCGCGAAGCCGCCCAGGATCCTGAGGCGATCTTTGAACTCGGTCCGCAGGGATATCCCGTCGGCTTGAAAAAAGCCGCGCGCAGCCGTCTTGTGGACAGCCTGCCGTTTTTCAGCTACAGTGAAGGATTGAAAAAATTTCGCGAAGAGGTGCTTTTCCTCAGCGCCAAAAAAGCGCAAAGCAGCAGCGAGCTGCAGGGCTTGCTGCAAAAGGAAAAGGCGCAGCTGCGCGGCAAAGGTTATCAGTTCGATGAAAGAGAATTGAACGAGCTCCTTTCGCAGCTGCATCATCCCAATGCGGCTGTTACACCGGAAGAGATCGAAAACTGGTTCCGGCGCCATTTCTCCCGCTTGCCGCGGCAGGTTTTGGAGCAGCGTCGCGATCGCCTATGGCAGAACTACACCGCCGTTGAAGAACGCATTCAGAACATTTCGCAGCTTCTGCGGGCCTATACGCTGTATCACCTTGATGTGGATTACGTCGTTAAAACGCCGGATGAATCGGAACTGCGGCGTCACGGCGGCAGGCCCGGGCAAAAGGCGGTGATGATTGTCGACCAGTTCACCGGCCGCCTGATGCCGGGTCGACGTTTCAGTGACGGTCTGCATGAGGCCTTGGAAGCCAAAGAGGGTGTGCAGGTGCAGGCCGAAACGCAGACCCTGGCCACCATCACGCTGCAGAACTTTTTCCGTCTCTATAAAAAGCTCGCCGGTATGACGGGTACCGCCGAGACCGAAGCGCAGGAATTCTACAGCACCTACAAGCTGGAAGTCGTGGTCATCCCGACTCACAAGCCTTGTATCCGCATCGATTACGATGACGTCATCTTTCGCACCAAGCGGGAAAAATACAACGCCATCATCGAAGAGGCGTTGGCCATGCACGAACAGGGGCGTCCGGTCCTCATCGGTACGATCTCGGTGGAAGTGTCGCAGCACCTGAGTAATCTCTTTACGATGCGCGGCATTCCCATGGCCAATTGGCTGCAGAAAGGCGACGTGACGCGCGAACTCGAATCGGGCCGCTTTCACACGGTTCTCAACGCCAAATATCACAAAAGCGAGGCCGAGATCATCGCCAAAGCGGGTCTGCCGGGCGCCATCACCATTGCGACCAACATGGCGGGCCGCGGAACCGACATCAAATTGGCGCCGGGCGTGGCTGAGAAGGGCGGACTGCACATCATCGGCTCGGAAAAGCACGAAGCGCGGCGCATCGACCGGCAGCTGCGCGGGCGCGCCGGGCGCCAGGGCGATCCGGGGTCTTCGCGCTTTTTCCTGTCGCTGGAAGATGACCTAATGCGCCTCTTCGGCAGCGACCGCATCACCAGCATCATGAGCAGTCTCGGCTCGATGGAAGAGGGCGAACGCATCGAACACCCGCTGATCACGCGCTCAATCGAGCGTGCCCAGAAAAAGGTCGAGGAAAGAAACTTTGAAATCCGCAAGACGCTGCTCGAGTACGATGACGTCCTCAACGAGCAGCGCAAGATCATCTACCGCCGTCGACAGAATCTTTTGGGCTTTGCACAACCGGAGGATCTCGTCGATTCGAAGCTGAAAAAACACATTGTCGATGAAAAAGACCGCTCTACCTGGAAGCTTTCCGATCTGTTCGAAGATTTGCGGACCTATTTTGATCAGACGCCGCCGTTCGAGGTCGACGAACTGGAACGACTGAGTTATGAAGAAATGCGCGCGCAGATTCTGGACTGGACGACCGAGCAGATTGAGCGGCGCACTCGTTATCAGCAGCTGCAGGAGCGCCACCGTGTTTTCGGCTTTGTGCCTGAAGAAGAGATCGCTGCGCAGCTGGTGCGCATGAAAATCCGGCTGCACAATGCCGGGGTCAACGATCCTTCCCATTGGAACTTGGATGCGATCCGCTTCGAATTAGAGCGCTTATTCGGCGGGGTTCCTGAAGATCTGATGCAGCTTGCCGGGCTCACCGCCGAAGAAGCGGACAAGCGCCTTACGGAGTGGGCAATCAGCCGCTACCGCGCAGCCTGCAAAGCCGGCGAAACGGCGACGGATAAGATCATGTTCGGCGCTTTGTCGACAGATCAAATCCTGGACACGATCCTGCTCGGTTTGATGAATTTTCACCTGCCGATGCATCGTTCGTCGGTATCTTGGCGGACGGAAGAGTTTCTGCGTGATTTGGAACGAATCTTTGACGCTGCGCCGCAAATCGGCGCCAATGAGCTGCGTTCGATCCGTCCGGAAAAAATATTCAGCCGCGTACGGGAGTGGATCGATACGCTTCCCCCGGGGCAGAAAGATCGGAAACGTCTGCTGCATCGCTTTTTCGGCTTTTTTACCTCCGCTTATTTTGCCGATGCGGTCATCGGTCGATTTATCTTTCAAAATGACGGCGACCTTTCGCAAGTGACTGCAAGCGAAAAAGCAAAGCTCGCCGAGCTGTTCGGAGGCGATCTTGGGCCTTTTGACTCCGAAGACGCGGAAAATTTGACGAACGTACGTCGACGAGCGCGCAGACGTTATTTTGAGCTGCTCGAGGCGCATCGATCGGCCTACGAAGAGGTTATGCTCGGTCGCGCCTTGAACGAGGAGATCATCGAAGCGGCGCTGCGGCGCGGCGTCCAAAAAATTCTGCAGACCTACGCCGATGCGGCGGAGGCGCAGAAACATATCGCCGAATTGACGGATCACTTGGTCTTTTCGCGCAGCACGCTGCGCCTTCCCGCCGACCGTCGCCCCGAAAACGATGCGGCATTTCTCCAGGACTTGGTGGCCTGGGGGCTTGCCCAATACAAAACCTACCAGGAGCGCCTCGACCGCATGCAGCAGGAGGAGCTCAGCAGCGAGATCGTTTCCGACTCTGTGCTCGGCATGATCGACGACACGATCTACGCCATGATCAGCAACGTGCTGGGCAAAGAAGAAGCGCTGGACGCCAATCAGATCTCGCGCCTGGAAACCGAGTGCCGCTTGGTTTTCCGGCAATCGCCGCGGATTTATGACGGCAGCCATGAACTGATGGATCCCAATCAGGTCATGGATCAGCTGAGCGCTTGGGCTAAGGGACTCTACCACCAGCGCATCAAGGAGTTGGGGCGCGAACAGGTGACGCGCTACGAGCGCTATTTCGTATTGGAAAAGATGGACGAGAACTGGCGGCGGCACCTCAACGGCATTGATGAACTGCGCGAGGGCATCGGCCTGCGCGGCTACGGCCAAAAGGATCCGCTGCTCGAATACAAGCGCGAGGCCTTTAACTTATTCGAGCGCACCATCGACGCCATCAACCGCGAGACGGTACAGACGCTGTTCAAAGTTTTTGATGTCGGCGGCGAAACTGTGGAAGCCGAGTTGCGCCGTATCGAGCCGCAAAGCTTCTCGACCGTCAAATCCCAGATCGAGCTCTTTCGTCAGGCGCCGCAGAAAACGGAAGCGCCGGCTCCGGCCGCCGTTCCGGCGACCCCGATCATGCGCGGACGACCGGTCATCAAAGCCAAGAACGTCGGCCGCAACGATCCGTGTCCGTGCGGCAGCGGTAAAAAGTACAAAAACTGCTGCGGCCGCGGATAGGCTAAAAAAGTTGCATTTAGAATTTTTTGTTATAAATTTAATCAGGCTTTAACTCGAGGTAAAATGAACAAACGGTTTTTAGATATTCTGACGTTTATACTGAACGAAATACGCGAGCAGTCGAATACCGACGTCGATCTGCAGATGGTCGTCGACTTGTTGGAGGAGGAAGGCTTTACCGAAGACGAAATCACTTCGGCGATGTCCTGGCTGATGAGTCACGGCGAAAACCTGGACCGCACTGCCGTCGCGCCGACGACCGCTTTTCCGCGGCCGTTGTGGCGCACCCTCAATGATGTTGAACGGGAAGCCATTTCGCCCACCGCGTTCAGCTATCTGTTTCATCTTAGAGAGCTCAATCTGCTGAGCGACGACAGCATGGAGCGCATCATCGAACGAGCCGTCGGCATGCGTCTCTTTCAAATCGATGTAGAAGAAATGAAGGAATTGATCGCGGCAATCGTACTGAACTTTGAAGACAGCGCCGCGAAAGGCTACTTTCAGTTCACGACGACTCCCTACCCCCATTAAAAGCTTGCGGCGATCGCTGTTTGACGATTAACTTGATGGAACCTCATGGCCGTACTTGTCATCGTCGATTCGCGGCATAAGGAAATTATCGAAAAGACGATTCGAAGCAAAGGGGATTACACATTGTGGCCCCTCGCTCTGAGCAGCCGCGAATGGGCGGCGCTCGATTATCGTCTCCATGAACAGACCCATCCTTCTCTGGTTTTCGGCGGCCTCGACATCGAAAAGTTTGAACGCATCTATGTCGCGGCGCCGGACGATGCGGTCGGCGATGCTGTAACACGCCGCATCGGCGATGCTCTGCGTCTAAGCAACGGGCGTCTTCAGCGCCTGAACGATCTGCCGGACGAGTTACCGCAAGACAAATTGGGGACCGACAAGGCTGCCTGGCGACAAAATGTCGTATGGGAAACAGCCGTAGAGGCGGATCGGCGGATCGATGCCGTATTGCGGA
>JAPDQV010000004.1:91546-105992 GCA_034505495.1 candidate division KSB1 bacterium
CGTCGGCTGTTGCCGGCTTGTCGGTCTTGGCAACCTTGGCGCTGATTCGCGAGCATGAGGAAAAGAATGCCGCACAGCCTGCTGTGGAGCCGTCGGTTGTTCTGACACTGGCAGTCGGCAAAAGCCGCTTAACTGGTAGGCTCGCATCGGTCAATGGCGAAAAGCCCAATCTGCCGCATGCGGAATATTTCAAGGCTCTGGTATTCGATTTGCAGCAGCATACTTTTGTTGTGAAAGCGGTCGATGAAAAAGAAAATGCCTTACCGCCGCCGCAGCCGTTCCATTTAGGCAGTCTGATGGCTGCCGCTGAAACGCAGCACGGTTGGCCGCCGAACCGGACGCTTGCCGCAGCCCTGTCGCTGCACGAAACACGAGACGGCCAGGGTAAGAGTCTGATTACTTTTCCGATTACGGCTTCCACCGCCATTCCCGATCCGGAAAGACTGCTTTGGCGCGAATACATTTTTACGAACTATGGAAAGGAGTATGTACCTCGGCGATCGTTGCAGAGCGAAACAAAGCCGGGAATTCACGGTGCAGTGAGACCGAGCTCTCCGAGTCTGACGCCGAAAGCAGTACGCCGCAGGTTAAGCGAGGAACAATTTCAGCTCTATTCCCTAATCTGGCATCGCACGGCGGCCGCACTGATGACGGAGCAAAAGATGCGCGTAACGCACGCAACGCTCGTCGGCGGCCCGAATAAAAGATATGTGGTCCAATTAGAAAACCGGCAGCAGGAACATCGAGGATTTACTGCCGTCCATCCTTTTCACGGCCAAAAGGAGAACCGCGTAATAAGCGGCGAAATCAGAGTCGGGCAGCAGTTCACGCCGACAAGTGTTGAGCTGCAGCCTGTTCATCCTATGCAAAACGGAATTAGTTTGGGACAAATAGCGGAAGAGATGATCTCACGGCATCTCTGCATGCCGGAACATTGGTACGTTCTTCCGCAAACCCTGGCGGCATGGGAATTGACGGAACAGCGGGAAGGATCGCTGCGGCTATCACCAACCGGAATAAGTGTCATCGAACAGGTCGAGCGGGTCTGTCCGCAGTTACTGAATCTCGTATTTTTGTCGCAGTTGCAGGAAAGAATCGCGCTTTCCTCGCGAAAAAACGACAGCACCGATCTCATTTTAGCGCAAATCGACAAGTTGCTGTACGCTTTCGAGGAATCGAATGTCACCCGTAAGGAAAAGCAAAGCCCACACAGCACGAATGATACTCGGTTCCATGGCCATTGTCCCGAATGCGCAAACGAATTGACGGTGCGCAAAGGCAAGTTCGGGCGCTTTGTGGCCTGCTCGGCGTTTCCGAAATGTCGTTACACCCGACCTTTGGGCATCGGCGTAGGCTGCCCGGAAGACGGCTGTCGAGGCGAAATTATCGAGCGGGTTGGAAAAAGCGGAGATCTCTTTTTCGGCTGCAGCGAATATCCCAAGTGTCGGTTCGTGTCGCGTTACAGACCGGTCAGCGTCGCCTGTCCGCATTGCGGCAATTCTTATATGCTGCTTATTGCCGAAGGTGTGCACCAATGTCCGCAGTGTAAGGCGAAATTCGCGGAAAAGGTTTTGCAGTAACCCATGACAAAAAAAAGTTTACACGACTGGTTGGACGAATTTATTCATCGATTGCAAGTCGAAAAGCACAGTTCCGTTAACACAATTTTCGCCTACCAGAGCGACCTGTTGCAATTTATCGACTTTTTGGCGGCGAGGTATGGCACGCCGATACCCGATGTAACTCTTTTTGACCGCGCCGCCGTACGCGGGTATTTGTCGCATTTGGTTCGCTCCCATGCCTCTCCGCGAACCACGGCGCGCAAGCTTTCCGCGTTGCGCTCGTTTGCCCGCTTTTTGCTGAAAGAAGATGCCGTCGCGGTCAATCCGACGATCAACATTGCCACACCGAAAATTTGCAGAAACTTGCCCGATTATCTTTCTGTTAAAGAGATGCAGGCGCTGCTGCAGAGCGTCGATCCGACGCAACCGAACGGGCTGCGCGATTTGGTGATGCTTGAGCTGTTTTACGATGCCGGTCTGCGCGTCAGCGAGCTGATTAGCCTGCGGCAGAACGATATTCGTATCGCGGAAAGAGTACTGCGGGTGACGGGCAAGCGGAATAGAACCAGGGTTCTACCGTTGGGTGAAAAGTTATTGGCGGATTTGCAGGCTCTGCTCGAAAAGCGCCGCGATGAAGGCATGGAATTTAACGGCTATATCTTTGTTAATAAGAACGGAAAGGCGATGACGAGGATGCAGGCGGCTGCAGTGGTGAGGAAATATGTCGGACGAGTTGCCGATAGAAAAAAAGCTCATCCCCATGCCTTACGGCATACTTTTGCAACGCATCTGCTCGACCAGGGCGCGGATCTCATGTCGGTTAAGGAGCTTTTAGGACATCAGAACCTGAGTACAACGCAGATCTATACTCACGTTTCGGCCGAGCATTTAAAAAAAATTTATCATCAATGTTTCCCACGGGGTAAGGAATGAATCCCCTTTCCGCGATAAACCTAAAAGCAGCCCAAGGAGGTGCTCGGAGAACCTTTTTGTTACAGAATCAGATCTCTCGCATCTGGATCTCTTCACCCCAATTATATAAGGAGGTTCCCATGACTGTTACGTTCACTGCCAGGCATTTCAAAACCTCAGATCGACTCAAAGAATTCGCTACGCAGGAAGTTAGGCGCCTGAAGAAATATTATGACGATATCCTTGAAGTAGATATTGTCTTGGATTATGTCAAGCTCGAGCAAGTGGCCGAGATCAGCATAAAAGTGTATGGGCAGAGATTAACCGTCGTCGAAAAGAGTGAGGATATGTATAAATCCATTACCCTTGCAGTGGACAAACTGGAGAGGAAGCTCTTAAAGTACAAAGAAAAGCTGCGCCATTTTGATAAGGAGAGAATTGCGGAAAACATCGAGTTTCCCGTTGAGGAATAACTTTACCAGCGGGGGCGTCAAGCCCCCGCTTAAACGAAACAGGTAAGGAGCATGCAGACCAGCGCAAAAAAATATGTCCAAGTATTCGATCCAAGGCCGGCAAAGGCTTTGTCGTTCATCAAAGTGCGCACGCTTTATGAGGACATGCGCGAACGGCTGAGCCTGCAGATCGTCAACGGCGATTTTTCTTTCGAACGCAAGATTCGCGAAAAGGAGTTGAATCGTCCGGGCCTGGCCTTTGCGGGCTTTGTCGACGTGTTCACCTATTGGCGCGTGCAGGTGATGGGAAACACGGAGATCAGCTATCTCAGCACCCTAACGCGGGAAGGTCGAATCAAGGCCATTACCACGGTGCTCGGTTTTGAGCTGCCCTGCATCATCATCACCAGCAACAATCCTGTGCCCGAGGAGCTCATCGAAATTGCCACTCATCACGGTATTACCGTTTTTCTGACGCCTTTCAACACCACTTCCGTGCATCGCCATTTGAGCGAATATTTGGAAGCCAAATTTGCTCCTCGTCTTGTTGTTCACGGCACTCTGGTCGACTTGTTCAGCGTGGGCGTGTTGTTTGTGGGGCAGGCGGCAATCGGCAAGAGCGAGCTGGCGCTAGACCTCATCGAGCGCGGCCATCAGCTGGTGGCCGACGACGCTGTCGAAATCACCAAAGTCGGCTCCAATGTGCTGCAGGGTGCGCCGCGGGGAAGCATCGGTCACCACATGGAAATCCGAGGGCTGGGCATCATCGACATTTTCAAGATGTTCGGCGTGCGCGGCATTCGCGGCAAAAAGGACATTCATGTCATCGTCAAGCTGGAACGCTTTCAGCAGGGCAAATCGTACGAGCGGACGGGGCTGGATCGGGTTTACACCAAAATCATGGGAGTCGAAATTCCGCTGGTCGAGTTGCCGGTTCTCGAAGGCAAAAACCTGACGATCGTCGCCGAGGCGGTGGCACTCAACCACAAGCTGCGTCAGATCGGCATCGACCAGGCGCAGGAATTTGACGAGCGGTTAAAAAGCATATTGATGGCGCCGGAAGAAGAAACTGAACAAGTAAACGTCGATTTAGAAGAGTAATAATGAAAAACGGCATTATTATCGCACACGGACCGCTCGGCAACGCCTTTATTGAAGCCGCAAAATGCATCTTGGGCACCGATGAAGGACTTTATGCTCTGTCGGTCACTGAAATGTCCAACCAGGAGATTGCGCAACGACTGCAATCGCTGACCGGAAATTTTGGTCCCAACATCGAGGGGACGGTCATTATGGCTTGTCTGCGCGGCGGGAGCTCTTGGAATATCAGCGCCTCCGTCATTCAAAACAACGATCGGGTACGGCTGATCTCCGGCTGCAACCTGGCCATGGTGCTTTCGTTTATGACGCATCGGGACAAGCTTCCTTTGGATGAATTGGTGGAAACAATCCGTAAACAGGCAGTAGAAGGAATCGTCGTTTTCAAAAACTGAATCGGGAGAGATAAATGCCGCTGGTGATGGTACGGATCGATGATCGCTTGATTCATGGCCAGGTCGTGGTGGGATGGGGTTCCGTCATCCGTCCCGAGCGAATTTTATTGTGCAGCGATGAAGTCGCAACCGTAGAATGGCAGAAAACCATCTACCTTTCCGCGGTTCCGCCGACGTTAAAGGCTTCGGTGCTGACCAAAGCGGAAACAGTCGAGTCGCTGAAAAACGGCGCGTTCGACGACGAACGGATTCTACTCTTGGTCGACTCGCCCGAAAATGTGGTCTATCTGATCGACCACGGCATCGAGATCGACAAAGTGAACGTCGGCGGCATGCACTTCAAGCCGGGAAAAAATCAATTGGCGCCGTTTATTTTTGTCGATGAAAAAGACATTGCCAACTTTAAAGCGCTGCACGAACGGGGCGTCATTCTCGAAGGCCGCGACGTCCCGACTCGGACTCCCGTCGATGTTGCCGCAGTGCTCGGATTTTGACCAGAATTTTTAATCCCCCCGCATAAACATACGCCGCCGTAACCGCAAAAGCTGTTCCCAGGGGCACGTACCAGGTCCATGCCAAATTCGGCGTTTTGCCGTTGATGCCCCAACTGATTACTGCAACGATAAGCAAAAGGATTCGGCCGTACCAGGATGCCGACCGACCGACCAGAAAGCCGAAAAGAACTGCGCCGGCGCCAATGGCGGCTTTAACCGACTGCGAAGCAGCGACGAAAGGGATCATCAGGACCAGACTGCTCCAAAGCGAAAAAAGCAGCTGTTGGGCGGGTCGCCCGCGCCGAAGGGAAAGCAGAAAAACGCCCAGCACGCCGCCGTAGGTAAATGAAGCGATGGTGAGGCCCAGTTCGACAACCGGGCTTACACTTTTACGAAAAAGAAGCGCAGCGCCGGTGAGCATTAACCCCCAAAATAAACTAAGCAGGCGAAGAAAACCGACCTCTTGTCGCGGCGGAATGATTTTTAAATCGGCAGTCAGATCCCACCAGGTGGAAGATGCCAGCGAATTAAGCGAGCTGCTTAGCGTGGACATGGCGGCGGCAAACAGAGCCGCAACCGCCAATCCTGCCGGAATGGCGGGAAGCTCTTCGACGATGAAGCGGGGAAAGACCTGGTCGCCGATTTGGGCGGCGTCTCCGTAAAAATGATACAGCAGCACGCCGAGTAAAAGAAACAACGCAAACTGAAAAAACACAAACAAGCCGCTGCAGATTAGCGCGGCTTGGGCGCGGCGCAAAGTCCTGCAGGTCAACAGGCGTTGAACGATTAAATGATCCGTGCCGTGCGAGGCAAGGGAAATGAACATTCCTCCGAACAGTCCTGCAGCAAGCGTATAGGGGCGCTGAAAAAAGAGCGGGAGCGGTTTGGTTGCGCCGAGGTCGATGACCCTGAATTTGCCGAGCCGAGCCGCTCCTTCGAGTATTTGCGCCGGCCCGTTCGGCAGGATGGTCATGAGGTAATAAACACAGACCACGGCGCCCAAAAGATAGACAGACGTCTGCACAACGTCCATCCGCACGACCGAGCGGATGCCGCCGAAAGCGGCATAGGCCGTGGTAACCGCGGCGGAAGCAACAATGCACAAGCCGATGCTCCATCCAGTGAGCAAAGACAAAGGAATGGCGGCGGCAAAAAGACGCACACCGTCGGCAAGCAGTCGCGTTATGATAAAAAGCAGCGATGCGGTAGTGCGCATTTCTCTTCCGCTGCGTTGGAGCAGGAGCTCATATGCGGTCGAGACTCGTCCTTTGAAATATTGCGGAAGAAGCCAAACGGCGGCAGCCGTACGACCGACGATATAGCCTGCCGCAAGTTGTAGAAAGGAACAGTCACCGGCATAAGCGAGGCCAGGCACGCTGATGACCGTCAGTGTGCTGGTTTCGGTGGCGACAATGCTCAAGCACACTGCCCACCAGGGCATCTCGGTGTTAAAGAATTCGCGCCCCGAGCTCGGCCGACGGCCGAGCGCAATCCCCGCCAAAAGGGTTATGCCCAAATACAAAAATAGAATGATTAAAACTAAAGATATTTCAGCCACCCTGTACTCTTTGTTTTTATGGTTTGCTTTTGCAAAGCTAACAGTAAGGGGGAAACTCGCAAGCACAATTTTTAAAAGGCGGACAAGAATTGAACATAATTACAAATTTCTTGATTATGCCGTGCTTTATCTTTAACTTTCACCTAAAGTTGGTGTATGTATGAAGAACCCGTACAAGCGGTCCGATGTGTTCAGCTGCAATTTTCGCAGCCACAGCAGGTTCGAAAATCGCGTCTCTGCTTATCATGTTTTGCGGGCGAAAAAATGTTGGCCGCAGGGATGCATCTATTACCGATGGAGCTGCGAGCTCAAGAACAAGGGTAAATCCTGCCGCCGCGGTTTTGCGTACATCGGCCGGCTTTGCGAGGGCTGCTCGCATTTTCATGATGAAAAAGTACATTACCAGCCGCGCCTATTGTTGAACGAAGACGAATATCGTCGATTTTTATGTGAGCTGGAAGAATTCGACGAATGGATAGAAGAGAACCGTTGGCGCGAAACGGAAGCGGCCTGTGAGATCGAAAGCGTCAAACCCCATTTTCGAAAAACGTTCTACGGCAACAAGGCGCAGCTGCGCTTGGCAGGCTATTTGGCCGTGGCGAGGCGCGGTTACATCGGGCTTGTTGATTTTGACGACTGCTTTTATCTTTATTTATCCCCGCACCAGCAGGAGCAAATGCGGTTGGCAGCCGGGGACCGACTGGAATTTCGCGGTCGGGTAAGCTTGGATCGAGGACGGCTGGTATTTCAAAGAACCCGATCGCTTCAGATTATACAAAAAAGCGGACGCGCCGCGTGGAGTAACAGCCAAGCGCTGGTTGCGCGCTGCGCAGCTACAGAATTCGACCGACAACCGGCCGGCTGCATCCGTTGCATGCACGGCGCTTTGATCGATGTGACTTTGGCCGACACCAAGCGGTCGATACCGCAGCGCGCTCTCTACTGTCTGCAGGGCGTGAAAGAGCCGGAATGGTGTACAATCCCTTTATTCGAAAAAGTGGACAATTGTAGAAACTGAATTCGACGGAGTAAAAAGGTAACTGCATGGCAAAAGGAATCACCCCTCGTTCGGAAGATTATTCCCGCTGGTATCTGGACGTCATCGATGCCGCCGATTTGGCGGAGCATTCGGCGGTACGCGGCTGTATGGTCATCAAGCCCAACGGCTACGCGATTTGGGAACAAATTCAAGCGCAGCTCGACCGCATGTTCAAAGAGACCGGCCATCAGAACGCCTATTTTCCGCTTTTCATACCCGAAAGCTTTATGCGTAAAGAAGCGGAGCATGTGGAAGGCTTTGCGCCCGAGTGTGCGGTCGTAACCCACGGCGGCGGCAAAGAGCTGGAAGAAAAGCTCTATGTGCGACCGACTTCCGAGACGATCATCTGGTCGACGTATAAAAAATGGATCCAATCGTACCGCGATCTGCCGATTCTGATCAATCAGTGGGCAAATGTGGTGCGTTGGGAAATGCGCACCCGCCTTTTTCTGCGCACGCTCGAATTTTTATGGCAGGAGGGGCATACGGCGCATGCAACCAAAGAGGAGGCTGTCGAAGAAACCCTGCGCATGATAGAAGTCTATCGGCGGTTTGCCGAAGACTATTTGGCTGCGCCGGTGTTCGTCGGGGTGAAAACACCGGCTGAGCGCTTTGCAGGCGCACTCGATACTTATTGCATCGAAGCGATGATGCAGGATAAAAAAGCGCTGCAGGCGGGCACTTCGCACTTTTTGGGACAGAATTTCGCCAAAGCCTTCGACGTGATGTTTCAGAACGAAGCCGGACAGCTCGAGTACGTATGGGCGACCAGCTGGGGCGTATCGACTCGTTTGATCGGCGCCCTGATCATGACGCACAGCGACGACAACGGTCTTGTCATTCCGCCGCGGCTGGCGCCGCTCAAAGTGGTCATCGTGCCGATTTGGAAGGACGATTCTCAGCGCGAAAGCATGTGCGCCGCTGCGCGACGGCTGACTGAAAGCTGGAATGGACGAATCACTTTCAAGATCGATGAGCGCGATCAGTACCGACCTGGTTACAAGTTCAACGAGTGGGAAAAGCGCGGCGTTCCGATCCGCATTGAGCTTGGACCCAAAGACCTCGAAGCCCATCAGGTGGTGCTGGTTCGGCGGGATACGGGCGAAAAGATCACTGTGCCGCAGGACGGCCTTTTGCCGCGCATCGAAACCCTGCTCGAAGAGATCCAGGTCTCGCTTTTTCAACGCGCCAAAGCCTTTCGCGACGCCAACACCTTTGACGAGGACGACTTTGAATCGTTCAAGCGACGCATCGAGGAGCCGGGCGGCTTTTTCTGGGTGCACTGGTGCGGCAATCCGGCCTGCGAAGCTCAATTTCAGGAGACATCCAAGGCGACCATCCGCTGCGTCCCCATTGACGGCAGCAAGCGGGAGTCCGGCAAATGCATCGTATGCGGTGAACCGTCGCAGCAGCGGGTCTTGGTTGCCAAATCCTATTAGCACTCGGATGCATGCAACTACGGGCATGAACGCGGTATCTGTTTTCGGCCGAATTGTCCGTCGGTTGAGTAATTAGTTTGGAGAACCTCCATGAAGAACAAGAAAAAAGAGATCGTCGAGATCGAAATACCGAGCAAGTCCCTGCGCGTGCGGCACGCCATGTGTCCGAACAAACACAATCTGATGGACGAAGAGCACTTGATCAACGGTTATCCGTCGATTACGGTGCTGGCCAGGTATGGGGATAAAGAGGGGCTCATTCATCTCGATCCGGTATATGGAAGTTTCACCAACATTTATGAAATCGATTTGCCGGAAGGGGAATGCGTCGAGCTTTTTTGTCCAACCTGCAGAGTGTCGCTCTCCGAGCATGGACAGATTTGCGATGAATGTTTGGCGCCGATGTTCGCCATCTATCTGCCGCACGGCGGCATGATCGACGCCTGTCTGCGCGTCGGCTGCCATCATCACATGCTGCGGTTCACCGATTCCGAAGAGATCGCCAAGAGACTGTTGGACGAAGACGCCTTTGAGCACATGCCCTGATGCCGATGACTGAAATTCCTGCAGATTTTCGTTCCGGATACGTGGCCATCATCGGCAGGCCTAACGTCGGCAAGTCGACGCTGGTCAACGCGCTGCTGCAGTTTCGCCTTTCCATCGCCACCCACAAACCGCAGACGACGCGCCACACGATCCTCGGCATCCTCAACGAGGAAAAGGCGCAGGTCATCTTTCTCGACACGCCCGGTCTTATTCAACCGAAATACAAGCTGCAGGAGTGGATGATGAAGGCGGCCAACCGCGCGATTCAGGAAGCCGATGTTCTGCTTTTACTGGTCGAAGCGGGCGCTGCGCCCAATCCTCATGACCGCGATTTATTGGCGGAATCGGCGACCAAAGGCAAGCCGATCGTTTTGGCCATCAATAAAATTGACCTGATCGAAAAAAGCTCTCTCCTGCCGCTCATCGAGGCCTTTCGCTCGATTCACCAACCGGAAGCGGTGGTGCCGATTTCGGCGCTTCAAGGGGAAAATCTTGACGTTTTGAAAAGCGAGCTGCTCTCTCTTCTTCCTTTCGGACCGCCGTTTTATCCTCAAGACACCCTCACCGACCATCCGGAACGTTTTTTTGTCGGCGAATTGATTCGCGAGCAGATCTTTTTGCAATACGGTGAAGAGATTCCCTATTCCAGCACTGTGGTGATCGACGAGTTCCGTGAACGGCCGCAGGGCAAGGATTTCATCAATGCACGCATCATTGTCGAGCGCGACTCGCAGAAAAAAATCATTATCGGCAAGGAGGGTCAAGCAATTCGGCGCCTGGGTGAAAAAGCACGTGAAGCGATCGAAGCGTTTTTGGGCCGTCCGGTCTATCTGCAGCTCTTTGTTGCCGTTCGGGAGAATTGGCGCAAAAAGGAGAACTTTTTACGTGAATTCGGGTACGACCTCCGCGGCGCTTGAAACAAGCTGCAGGAGCCGGCGGCTGGCAGCCGCAACCGCGCTGTTCATGACCTTTCTGTGTTCCTGCGCTGCGCTGCACATGCAGCCCGCTGTGGGCGTCAGCCCGATCGTGCGCGTGGGCATTGTTACCAACGCGGACGAAATCTCTTTTCAGCCGTCGGGTACCATGCATATTGTCGCATCGAGCGGCGCCGCAAACTATAAGGCCAGACAAAAGGATGTGTGGAAGATCCGCATCCCGCCCGGATCCGTTTCGCCCGCCAAGCTGCGGCTGCAGATGGAAACAGCTTATAATCGCACCGATGCCAAAAAAGCGGCGCAGCGTTACGAGGCCGCAGGCATCCTGGTAAACATCATTGAATCGGACGACCAGTTGGCGCTGGGTAATAACGTTATAGCCGGCAAGCTGCGTTATCTGGTTTGTTCGCGTCAAGAATTCAGTTCCTCGGCGGAAGCTGAAGCCTACCGTTCCGCTAATCCGCAGTTAACGAACGCACGCATCGTGCCGGTTGAACGCAGCGCCTCGGGCACGATGATCCTGGTTTCTCCCAAAGGCGAGGAGTTGGCTTTGCGCGACGTCGTTCGTCTTTCGGGTCCGCGTTTCACCATTCACTCTGTCAAGGTGGGAGAAGGCTTTCACTGGTCGCGTCAGGAAAGCCGCAGTTACCGAGGCGAACTCGAGTTTCGACTTTCGGCTGACGGCAAGCTTACCGCCGTCAATGTATTGCCGCTCGAGGACTATTTGATGGGCGTGGTTCCCGGTGAAATGGCGCCGGACTTTCCCAAAGAAGCGCTGAAAGCGCAGGCCATTGCCGCACGGACATTCTTCCTATACAATTTTGGGCGCGTTCATCAGAACGATCCGTTCGATGTTTGTGCCGACGTTCATTGCCAGGTGTTTGTCGGCGACCGCGATCTCAAAGAGCGGGTGATCGAAGCCGTTACGGAAACGCGCGGGCTGGTGTTGACCGTGAACGGTGAGCTGTGCACAACGCCGTTCTCAGCGGTCTGCGGCGGTCACACGGAAAATTCTGAAAACGTCTGGAGCGGCGGGCCGTTTTCGCACTTGCGCGGCTCGTTTGATCATGATCAGCGGCAGATTTTGGCGCAAAAGTTCGATCTGTCCAACGAAGACAACGTCAGACTGTGGATCGAGTCGCGGGCTGATGTCTTTTGCAATACGGAAAAAAGCGGCTCACCCTCTTATGCCGCCTATGCGGAAAAGTATTTTCGTTGGCAGGAGCGCTTTACGCGTATGGAAATGGAGGAGCAAATCCGCCGCTTTACCGGGCGGACCTTCGGCTCCCTGGTCGATCTGCAGCCGGTCAGTCGCGGTGTTTCGGGTCGTCTGATCGAACTGCGCATAGTCGGTACTGCCGATACGTTTTCGATCAGCAAAGAGCTCAATATTCGCAAGGCATTGTCACCGAAAACGCTTTACAGCGCCTGCATCGTCATCGACAAGATCGGCGGCGGTCAACTGCCCGAAGCCTTTGTGATCAAAGGCGCCGGTTGGGGGCACGGCGTCGGCATGTGTCAAATCGGTGCCGCCATGATGGCCGAGCGCGGCCGCCCGGCTGAGGAAATCTTACGCTTCTACTATCCGAATGTGCAAATTCAGGAGCTCTACTGATCGTCCCGCAAAACACCGCCGCCCCTTCCGAGTTTCGCCTTATCGACCACGTTCTGCTGCTGTTCGTCGACGGCCTTGGCATCGGCCGTAATACGGAGGCCAATCCCTGCCGTCAATCCGTACGCCTCTTTCGGCATTCTTCGGACGAGACCTTCCCAAAACCCTTGACAGACGGTTTTGCCCTCGGCCTGGATGCAACTCTGAACGTGCCGGGATTACCCCAAAGCGCAACGGGACAAACCGCGCTTCTCACCGGCATCAACGCCGCCGCTGTGCTCGGCAGGCATCTCAACGGTTTTCCGAATCCGACATTGCGCGAGATCATCTTTGAGCATTCCGTTCTTAAAAAAATCAGCGAAATGGGGCTGCGCGCCGCATTTCTCAACACGTTTCGTCCTCCGTTTTTCGACTTTGATCCCATGCAGATTGTCGCACACCTCTCTGCCACTTCGCTGGCAAATTTGGCCGCCGGCCTGCCCTTTTTCAATTTGCAGGATCTTTTGGAGGGCAGGTCAGTCTATCAGGACATCACCGGTGAAGCGTTACGGGAAAAAGGGTTCGACGTACCTTTGCTGACGCCCGAGGAAGCGGGACGGATTATCGGCAATGCATCGCAATCCTACCACTTTTCTCTCTTTGAGTACTTTCAAACCGATAAAGCCGGGCACGCACAGGATTTGGATCATGCCGTTAAAATTCTATGCCGGTTGGAAAAATTTGTCGAGGCGGTTCTTGCGACAGTCGATTTACGGCGCACGCTGATCATCTTGACTAGTGATCACGGCAATATCGAGGATTTAGCCTGGCGGGGTCACACGCGCAATCCGGCGATGACCCTGCTCTTTGGTGCGGGAGCCGAAACGGCCGCGCACCACCTTCGCTCGATTCTGGACGTTTACCCGTTGATTTTGTCGATTTTTTCAACACGAGACTGACGCGGAACCGCTTGCAAAACGTTCGATTTCTTTGTAAACTGCTGCAAAAGGAGTCCAAATATGAAGGAAATCCTGCGAAAAATCGGTTTGGGCGAACAGGAGATTTGGCGCGATTTTGTCTTTATCATTTTGGGTTCGGCGCTGATGGGTTTGGGCATCGGTGTTTTCTTGGTCGACGCCAAGGTCGTCCCCGGCGGCGTCAGCGGCCTTTCGATGACGCTGCATTACCTTTCGGGCGGCAGGATAGCCGTCGGCGCGCTGATGTGGATGCTGAACATCCCGCTCTTTATTTGGGGGATTCTGGAATTGGGAAAGGAGTTCGGTATCCGAACCTTCCTGGGTTTTACTGCCGCCTCCTTTTTCGTCGATTTCTTTCGCGGACAACTGCCCGTCATCGGCGGCCTTGGGCTTCACACGAGACCTTCGGTCGTCGCCCTGCTTCACAACGACTTTTTGATCGGAGTGCTTTGCGGGGGCGTGCTGCTGGGCATCGGTTTGGGCATCATCTTTAAATTCCGCGGGACAACTGCCGGGTCGGACATTATCGCCGCCGTGGCGCATAAGCGCTGGGGGATGAAGCCGGGCGTCACTTTCATGCTCGTCGATTTCTTTGTCGTTTCGCTTGCCGGACTGGTCATTCAATCAAAGGGCCTTTCCTTCGAGAGACCGGCTTTGACCCTCACCCTCTATGCATTCTTTTTGCTGTTCGTCTCCAGCCGCCTGGTAGATGTCATTCTCGACGGCTTTGACTATGCCCGTTCGGCCATCGTTATATCGGATAAGAGCGACGAAATCGCGCATGTCATTCTCAACGATCTCAGCCGCGGCGTCACCTCGCTCGAAGGACGCGGCCTCTATTCCGGCCAGGAGAAGGAGATCCTTTACACGGTTCTGACGCGACAAGAGATCACCAAACTGGTTCGGATCGTCAAACACATCGATCCGAAGGCTTTTATCATCGTCAATAATGTCCATGAGGTTTTGGGGGAGGGCTTTCGTCCGCGAATCTGAAGCGCAAAAACTTTAGAAAATCCGATCTGAAAAAAGGCGAAAGGGAAGGCAATGGAAAGAACTCTTTACAGCCTGCATCTGATTTTGGGCATCGGCGCGACGTTGTTCTATGCGGCGATGGTCCTGTTGCTGATAAAAAAGCAGGAAGGGGAAGCGTTAAGAGCGCCCGAAAAGGTTTCGGCTCATGCGGCACGGATTTCTCTCTTGGGGGCGTTTGCCTCGGGACTCTTGGCTAGCGTAGCAGGACGCAGTCCTGTCGGGACGCTGCATTATTATACTGCCGTAACGCCGCTGCTTATCCTGATCACTTTTCGGCTGCTCTTAACCGGCAAACAGCCGACCTACCGTGCCTATCGAATTCTCTTCGGCCTTATAACCGTCGCTTTATGCGCCGGACTCGTTACCGGTTTTCTGCATTGAACATTTCATTGTGGAGCTTTCATGAACGGCCTGAA
>JAPDQV010000004.1:106002-151634 GCA_034505495.1 candidate division KSB1 bacterium
GCGGTTTGGGCATTCTTTTGTTGGTCGGGCCCTCTATGGTTTGGGCAGCGGAGTTCATCGGCTCCGGCGAGGTCATCCTTTCTACGCGTATGGGGGCAATCCTGGGTCCCACGGTGTTGTGGGCGGTTGTGTTCGGCATTTTCCTGAAATACTGGATCGGGATGAGCGGCGCGCGCTATACGATCTGTACGGGCGAAGGCATGATCGACATGATCAGCCGCATGCCCGGACCCAAGAATTGGGCGGTTTGGGTGACGCTGATCGCTCAATTTGCCGCTGCCGCCGTTTCGATCGGCTCACTGGCCGCCGCCGCCGGTGTTTTTGTACACAGTCTGCTGCCGGTGTCTCCGGTTCTCGGCGGCTGGCTGGTCACTCTGTTCGCGCTGGCGGTGGTTTGGTCGGGCGTCTTTGACATCCTGAAAATGGTCATGAGCTTTTTTGTTCTGCTTATCGTCTTCGGCGTCCTGTATGTGGCCGTCAAAGTTTCTCCGGGGATGACGACGCTGCTGAAAGGCCTGCTTTTTGATGTGCCGCCGGTTCCGGATTGGGCTTTAAATCTTCCCGGGGTAAATGCCAATCCCTGGCGCGAGATTCTACCGGTGTTGGGCTGGGCGGCAGGAGGGTTTGCAAGCCAGGTTTGGTACACCTATTGGGTAATCGGCGCAGAATACGGCATGACTAAAGGTCGCGGTTACGGCCGCCCGGCCGATGTTGCGGCGCTGAAACAGATGCCAAAGCACGTTGCAGACAAAGTCGCCGGCTGGTGCCGCGTTGTTTATACGGACGCCACCTTGGCGATGCTCATCGGCGTCGTGACGACATCCGGATTTTTGTTGGCCGGCGCCGGCGTGCTGCGGCCGCATCAGTTGGCGCCTGAGGGACCCACCACGGCCATGACGTTGGCGACCATCTTTTCCTCGCGCTGGGGAGAGTTCGGCGCTGTTTTGTTTTTGCTTGCAGGCTGCGCCGCATTGATCAGCACACAAATCGGCCAACTGGCCGGTTGGCCGCGCCTTTTGGCCGATGCCCTCCGCATCT
This sequence comes from candidate division KSB1 bacterium, assembly GCA_034505495.1. Classification (NCBI taxonomy): domain Bacteria; kingdom Pseudomonadati; species Candidatus Zhuqueibacterota bacterium. The sequence continues at coordinate 107,041 of JAPDQV010000004.1, forward strand.
GTATACCCGCCTTCAACCGCCGTTTCAATTGGAAACAACAGTTTCGATTGTTTTTAAGTTTCTTTTTTCTCTCCAATATGATTCTCGTCTATTCATTCGGTTTCAAACCGGTGCTGATCGTTAAACTCTCGGCCGTACTGGACGGCCTGCTGCTGACCCCTCTTCAGGCGCTATGGATCTTGATCGGTCTCTTTGTTATACAACCGAGGCTTCTCTCACCCCAGGCGGCAGAACGATTGAAGCCGCATTGGATTTTTGCCGTCGGACTTTTTATCGCCTTTTTGGTTTACGGCTATTTTTGCGTGTTTCAAATTCCGTTACTTTTTTAACGAAATCGGGATTGCGGTCAAAAAACAGTTGTATCATTTTACCCAGCAGGAACCGGCGGCAGGCGCTTTTATCAGCCATGCCGTCGTACGACATTGAAGACCAATCGAACAATGGAAACATGACGTTCGTTTATAGGTTGCAGCGTCTAAAATGCAAGGAGGTTGCACATGAACAAAGGATTTAAAACGGTTGCGTGTTTGGCGCTAGGGCTGTTTCTGTCGCTTTCAGCGCAGGAATGGCCGCAATGGCGCGGCGTCAATCGCGACGGAAAAATCAGCGGCTTCAAAGCGCCGAAAGTGTGGCCTCAGACTTTGACCAAAGCTTGGCAGGTTACCGTCGGCTACGGCGATGCCACGCCGGCGCTGGTTGCAGATCGTCTCTATGTCTTCGCACGACAAGGCGATGAAGAGGTTTTACTGTGCCTTCGCGCAGCCGACGGCAGCGAGTTATGGCGGGCTGCTTATCCCGCGCCGGCGGTGACCGGACCGGCGGCCTCGCATCCCGGCCCAAGAAGTACTCCCTTGGTTGTTGACGGTAAGGTCGTGGTTCTTGGTGTCGGGGGCGAGCTGCGCTGCTTCAATGCCGCCGACGGGAAATTGTTGTGGGAAATCGAAGAATATGCCGGCAAAGTGCCGGACTTTTTCCCCTCCCTTTCTCCCTTGGCGCATAACGGAGTCGTCTATGCTCATCTCGGCGGGAAAAACGAAGCGGCCGTACTGGCCGTAGATTTACAAAGCGGCCAATTCAAATGGAAACTTGCCGCAGAATGTCCCAGCTATGCTTCTCCGATCATCGCAAAAATCGGCGGCATCGAACAGCTTGTTCTCTACTCCGAGAAAAGCCTGTTCGCCGTCGACATTAAGACGCCGCGCATTTTGTGGAGTTTGCCGTTGCAGTTGGAGCGCTTCTATTCCAATGCAGTGTCCCCCCTCCTTATCGGCGATCGAGTCATTGTAACCGGCCAAGGCAAAGGCACGACGGCCTATCAGATTCAAAAAGAGGGCACAGAATTCAAGCTCAAAGAAGTTTGGCATGCGGAAAGGGGGAACACCTTCAACACGCCGATTGTTCTCAACGGCGCCCTCTGGAGCTTGTCCGACAAAGGTCTTTTCTATGCTCTGAAAGCCGACGACGGCCGCGAACTCTGGGCGGGCGAGGAAAAGCACGACCGCTTCGGCTCCTTTGTCGACGCGGGCGAAGTTGTTTTTATGCTTTCGGCGACAGGCCAATTGGTCGTCCTTAAGCCGGAAAAAACATCGTTTCAAGAAGTTGCCCGCTACAAGGTTTCGGAAAAGGCAGTTTATGCTCACCCGATCGTCGCCGGAAAGCGAATTTATATCAAAGAAGAACAATCAGTAACGCTCTGGACGCTCGATTAAGTTAATAAACGTTTTTCTATATTTCGGATGAAATAGGCCGTCAATGCTTATGGGCAAGGCGGACGGAATTCCCGACGCCTTGCCTGCGTTTTTAGACGTCAGATTGAACAGCCGTAAAGCTGCCGCCTGTCGTTCAAACGGAAAGTGATGTTAGAGTCAACTCAAAGGTTAAGAGATGATCGCTTTAAAGATTCTTGCCAAACTGATCAAGACGCTGCGCTCGAATGCCGCACCGGCGCAGATTGCATGGGGATTCGTCTTGGGCATGATTCTCGGTCTCACCCCTCTGTGGAATCTGCACAATCTATTGGTGATTCTTCTTCTCATCATTTTCAACGTCAATTTGGGCGCGGCCACATTGGCGTTTTTTATCTTTAGTCTCTTTGCCTATCTGCTCGACCCGTTGTTCCACAGTCTCGGGTACTTTTTGCTGGTTGAGGTGGAGTCCTTGCGACCATTGTGGGTCTTTTGCTGCAGCACGCCGATCCTCGCTTTCGCCAACCTCAACAACACCGTCGTTTTGGGCAGCCTGGTAAGCTCCCTGGTTCTGCTGCTGCCGGTCTTTTTCCTCTTTAAAAAATTCGTAGTCGTCTATCGACAGAGCATCGATCCGCGCGTGCAGCAGTTAAAAATCATGCAAATCATCAACAGTTCCAAGATCTACAATTTGTATCAGCAAGTCAGCCGATGGGGAGAATAGCCGTGCGTTGGAAAGGAATTCTTTTTTTGGCGGTATTAGCTGCTCTGTTTATTGTTCTAAGCCTTATTTTTACCGACCTTTGGTTGGAAAGGCGGCTTGAAAATTTGGGATCCTCATTGGTCGGGGCAAAAGTCGAAATCGATCATCTCGATTTTTCCTTCGTTGGTCTGCATCTGAAATGGGACAGCCTTCAGGTCGCCAATCCCAAACAGACCATGAAGAACATTTTGACCACCGGCCGGACTGAATTCGACCTCGATCTGTTGCCGTTGTTGCAGAAAAAGATCGTCATCGAAAATCTGCAGGTGACATCGGTGACTTCGGGAACCGATCGCACGACCGACGGCAAGCTCCCGAAAAAACCGCGTCCGGAGAAAGAAAAAAAGCCGAATCTGATCACCAAAACCATCGATCGGCTGACGCAACAGGTCGCCGAAGCGCCGGCCTGGAATCTTGACGATCTCGGTAAAAAGGTGAACGTCGACAGCCTCATCAAATTCCTCGACATCCGCTCGCCGCAAAAAATCGACTCGCTCTATCAGGCGACTAAAACGCGTTACGACTATTGGGATAGCCTGTTCTCCTCAATCAAGGTCAAGCAGGAACTCAACGATTTTGAGACTAAGCTGACGGCGCTTCGGCCGAATGAAATCCGTTCCCTTGAAGATTTGGAAGCAGCCTTGCAGACGGTGCGCAGGATCAAGACAAAGGTCGATTCGCTGGAAAAATTTGTTGCGGATACGCGCGCAGGACTCAAGAGCGATTTGGATCTCTCGTTTCAAGGCGTCAGCTTGGCGGACGATTGGATAAAGGAAGATTATCGGCGCGCTCTGGAAAAGGCGCGGTTACCGGAGATCAGCAAGGAAAACATGGCCCGCTTTCTGTTCGGCGATCAGGTTGTCAACGATGCGGTGCGGGCTTTGGCTACTGTGAACACCGTCCGTTCTTACGCGGAAATGTTCAAATCGGACAAGCCGAAGAAAGAGAAACCGCCGCGTTTAAAAGGCCAGACCATTCATTTTGTTGAAGAAAACCACTATCCCCGCTTTTGGATCAAGAACGTGCGCCTCTCTGGCCACACGACGCGCGGTTTCCGTATCGAGGGCGGCGTAACGGATATTACGACGCAGCAACTGCTGGTCGGTCGGCCGACGGTCCTCAAAATTGCCGCCGAACGTCGCGACGGCGCCAACCTCGCCTTTGGGGGGGAGCTGAATTATCTGAGCGCCCCGCGGGAAACCTTTCGCCTGGAGCTCAACCGCATGCCGCTGCAGAACGTCACGCTGTCCAATCTTCGGCTGCTGCCGCAGCGGATTGCTCAAGGCAGCGGCCGTTTGAATCTGGACCTGCAGTTGACCGAGGATCGCATCCAGGGCGAACTCTATTTCATTGCCGAAAAGCTGCGGTTTGCCTTTGCCGAAGAAGCGACCAAGCGGCATGAACAGATCCTTCGCCGCGTGATCGATGCGGCGGATCTTCTTGATCTGCGCGTTTCCCTCCTAAGCGACGAAGGCAAGACCTCTTTGCGCCTGAATTCCAACCTCGACGATTTCCTGGCGCGTGAACTGAGAGCCGTGCTGAGCGAAGAAGTCGATAAAGCCAAAGCCAAGATCGAAGCGTATCTCGCGTCGCAAATCGATCGGCATAAGCAACAGCTGGACAAACTAGTGCAGACCAAAAGCGCGGCTCTCGGCATGGAGATCGACTCGATTGACGAGCTGATCAAGAATCCTAAAAAACTGCTCGACGAAAAACAAAAGGAACTGGAGCGCCGCATCGAGGAGGAAAAGAAAAAAGGAGCCAAGCGTCTGGAGGATGAAGTCAAAAAGCGTCTGCCCGGCGTCGGTCGCTGAGCGCTTACCTTTGGGTGTCAGAGAGTCTCATTCGATTGTTGACGCTTCGCCTCATATTTTGACGGGCATTTCAGCATGATTTTGGAGGCGCGGAACGAACCGTCGACCAGCTTGCCTTCAAGCACCACCTCCTGGGCTTCCGCCAGCTGATCGGGTTTGACGCCGTGATAAATTACGTTGAGGGTGTCTTGATCCGTAAACAGCCGAAAGGTTAATTGTCGGCCGAGCCGATCATAATGAATAGAGCGGGGATCGGCAAATCCATGCACGCGTAGGGTTCGTCCGCTGTTCGGTTCGCCGCGCGCGACGAGCTCGGATACCGTCAAATAATAAGCGGTGCTGCTGCGCAGACCATCGACAATCAAAAAAATCAGTGCGCCGACAATTAATGCGACGCCGACGACCACTTTGAGTTTCATGAGCGCCTCTGTTTGTACCGGCGACAAAATACAAACCGAACGAATAGAAAACAAGTGCGAGTATCAGCTGGATATGGATTTTTCCGACATACCAAAGAATGCGGAGTTATTGCGGCCGGCTTGGGTTGAGGTGGATCTCGATGCCGTCGCCCATAATGTGCGCCAAATCAAGGCCTATCTGGGTAATGTCAAGCTGCTGGCGGTGGTAAAGGCGGACGGTTACGGTGCCGGTGCGGTCGAGACGGCACGAACCATTGTCGAGAGCGGCGCCGACTATTTGGGAGTGGTCATGCTGGAAGAGGCGTATGAACTGCGCTGCGCCGGCATTCAAGCGCCTATCCTCAACACCGGCACCGTTTTCCCCGAGCAGGCGGAGCACGTTCTGGCTCTCGACCTCGAGCAGATGATCGATCGCTACGAGACCGCTGCCGCGCTCTCCCGCGCCGCCGTTAAAGCCGCCAAGACGGCCCGCATTCACTGTAAAATCGACACCGGCATGAGCCGCTACGGATTTGCCTTCGCCTCAGCCGCGGCGGAAATTGCCCGCATCGTTGCACTGCCGCGCCTGCAGATCATCGGCGCCTTTACTCATTTCCCTATGTCGGATGGGCTCGACAAGAGCTTTGCGCTGCTGCAAATCGAGCGAATGTTACGGGTAAAACGCGATTTGGAAGCAATGGGGATTGCGATTCCCCTTTGGCACATGGCCAACAGCGGCGGAACACTCGATTTACCTCAGGCGCATTTCGATATGGTGCGCGTCGGTCTGCTGAATTACGGTTATTGGCCGTCGAAAGAAGTTCGTCGTCCATTCGAGATCAAGCCGGCGATCAGCCTAAAGGCCCGCATCGTGGCCGTGCGGCAGATTGGTCGCGGCGACAGCGTCGGTTACGGCCGCAAGTTCATTGCCGAAAAGGATGAGCGAATTGCCGTGCTGCCCATCGGCTATGCCGACGGCTATGACCGCGGACTGAGCAAAATCGGCGAAGTTATCTGCAAAGGCAGGCGACTGCCGATCGTCGGCGGCTTGTGCATGGACGCCGCTTTTATCAAGGTGACGGAATGGCCGGACATCGGCATCGGCGATCTTGTGACGCTCATGGGCAAAGACGGCGATGACGAAATTTCTCCCCATGACATTGCCGCTTTGATCGGCTCGGTATCGTACGAAGTGATTTGTCGGTTGGGGCGAAGGCTGCCGCGCGTCTATGTCAAAAACGGCCGCGTCTCTGCCGTGCGCAACGAGTTGATGAGAAAAAGTTGAAACGACGCCTCAGGCTTCGACGCGCCGAATCTGCGGATCGGTAAAGAGGTCGTACTCGTCGCGGCTGGTGGTGGAGAATTCCGAAATGACGGCGCCTTCATCGCCCGCCTGAAACCAGTGCAGGGTATTGGGAGGCAGGGTATACTGTTCACCGGGCCGCAGAACGATCTCATGCCATACCGTAAAGCAGTTCGCTTTGTCCTGCGGAATGCGGGCTTGGGGATTCGGCGTCGGATCGCCCGGGACGTAGAGGTAAACAACGCCGCAACGGCAGCGAAAAGTTTCTTCTTTGCCCGGATCATCCAGAAGCGGCGGATGACGATGCTCGGGACAAATTTGCCGCGGCAGAAGCACCAATTCCTTGGCGCATACGCGCTCCGTATTGACGTAAACGACAATTCCCAAACCAATCTCCAAAAATCGCCCCAAACCCAAATCGGTAATTTCAACGGCCGCTTTTTCCGCCTCGGTCAAAACAATGCCCGCTCTCTGCAGATAGTCGAGGACGAGAAAACGGGCCGTTTCTTTTTCATTTTCCTTCATACCAAAATCCCAAATCTTGATGAACCAATCTTTTCCGTTTTTACCCGTAAAAACTGAAAAAGCGCTCTCGTCCGTTGGTAACGATCCAAGTCTATCGTACTAATTGAAAGCCCTAACGCGTCGTCAACGGCCCGTACTGAAAACCCTCGATGAGAATGCGTTTCAGTTCAGCGGCGCTGAGGTCGCGGTGCAACACGCCGTTCATAGCCACCGAGATTTTGCCGCGTTCTTCGGAAATGACGATGACAATGGCATCTGATTCTTTCGAAAGGGTCAGTGCCGCCTTGTGGCGGGTACCGTATTCAATGTCGGCAAACTCGTCCTGGGAGATGGGCAGGATGCATTTAGCCGCCTCGATGAGGTCGTTTTGAATGACGACAGCGCCGTCGTGCAACGGCGAGCGGGGGTTAAAGATGGAAATCAGGAGGGCGGGCGATACTTCGGCCTGCAGGCGCGTACCGGTTTCGATAATTGGCCGCATGCCGGTCTCGCGCGCCATAACGATCAGGGCGCCGTAGCCTCGGTCGCATAGCGCTACCGACGCTTCAACCACCTGATCGATAACCTTGCTGCCCCCGACTTTGATGAAAAAACGGACAATCGGGCTTTGTCCCATGGTGATCAATAATCTGCGGATTTCGGATTGAAAGATGATGACAAAGGCCACAACCCACACGGTGCGGACGTTCTCAAAGATCCAGGTCATGCCTTTGAGCTGCAAAAGAGGCGCCACGGCGGAGGCGAGCAGGATAAAAACCAGCCCCACCAGCATCTGCATGCCGTAGGAACCACGGAGGAAATTGTACAGTCGATAGATGATGTACGACATCACGGCGATGTCGAACAGATCCATGACGGTGACGGGCAAGAATCCTATGCGAAAGAGGACAAAGCGCATGGCTTATAATCCGCTGACGTCCAGGCGACCGGAAACGGCATCGGCGATCAGAGCAGCGCGCTTGGCGGCGCGGACGTCGTGAACGCGAACAATGCGTGCACCCAGGAAAACTGCAATTGCAACCGCGGCAAGAGTACCTTCGAGCCGTTCTTCGGGCGGCAGGTCGAGAATCCTGCCGATAAACGATTTGCGCGACGGGCCGATCAGCAGCGGCTGTTCGAGACGCCGAAATTCTTCCAGCCGCCGCAGGATTTCGAGATTGTGCTGCAGCGTCTTACCGAAGCCGATTCCAGGATCGACGACGATCTGTTCGCGCTTCACGCCGGCGGCTTGGACCGTAGCGATCCGCGCTTCAAGCTCGCGGAGGATGTCCTCAACCACATCGTCGTATTGCGGCTGCAGCTGCATGGTCTTGGGCTCGCCTTGGATGTGCATCAGCACCAAACCGGCGCCGCTTTCGGCCGCCAGCTCGGCCATGCGCGGATCGTAGGTGCAGCCACTGATGTCGTTGATGATTTCCGCACCGGCCGCCAGAGCGGCTTTGGCAACCGCGGCTTTGCGCGTATCGATGGAAATCGGCAGATCGAGGCGCGCCGCAATGCGCTCGATGACCGGCAGAATGCGACGCAGCTCTTCTTCTTCGGGTACGGTTTCGGAGCCCGGCCGCGTCGATTCGCCGCCGACGTCGAGAATGTCGGCGCCTTCTTCGGATAAGCGCATCGCCTGCTCGACGGCCGCTTGAGGATCGGCGTAACGGCCGCCGTCGTAAAACGAATCGGGCGTCACGTTCAAAATCCCCATAACAAGCGGCCGGTTCAGGTCGAGCCGTCGTTTTGCGGTTTGCCAATAGTTTTGCATCAAGTCAGCTCGCACTTTGTGTATCGGTCTGAGCTTCGGCAGAAGCGGCTGCGCGGCTTTTGCGCCTGCGGGCGGTTCCCTGCTTTCTTTCAGCTTCGGCCTGCTTCTTGGGTTTGACCGGCTCGAGCGCTTCACCTTTCATAATCTGGTCGATCTCTTCGCTGTCGAGGCTTTCCCGTTCCAAAAGCGCGGCAGCGAGACGATGGAGCGTGTCGATGTTGGTCTGCAGCAGATTATCGACGTCCTGCTGCGCCTCCAGAATCAGCCGCCGTACTTCGCGGTCGATCATCTGGGCGGTTGCCTCGCTGTAATCGCGATGCTGAGCGATCTCGCGTCCCAAAAAGATCTCTTCCTGTTTTTCGCCGTAGGTGACCGGACCCATCTCTTCGCTCATCCCCCACTCGCAGACCATTTTGCGCGCCAATTCGGTCGCCCGCTTGATGTCGTCTCCGGCGCCGGTGGTATACTCGTTAAAGATCAGCTTTTCGGCCTCGCGGCCGCCCAAGAGCTGACGCAGCATAGCCAGACAATAGGTGCGTGAGTAACTGTGCTTTTCGTCGATCGGCATGGTCCAAGTAACGCCCAACGCTCGACCGCGCGGGATGATGGTGACCTTGTGTACCGGATCGGAGCCGGGCGTCAGACGCGCCACCAAGACATGACCGGCTTCATGGTAGGCGGTGCTCTGCTTTTCCTTTTCGCTGATCAGCAGGCTCTTCCGCTCCGTGCCCATGATCACCTTGTCCTTTGCCTCTTCGAAATCTTCCATATCGACGCGCTGCTTATTTTTGCGGGCGGCCAGCAGAGCGGCTTCGTTCACCATGTTCGCCAGATCTGCGCCGGAAAATCCTGGCGTGCCTTTGGCTAGAATGCTCAAATCGACATCCGGGCCGAGGGGGATTTTGCGCGTGTGCACCTTGAGGATGCCCTCACGGCCGCGTACGTCCGGACGGTCGACGACGATTTGTCGGTCGAAGCGGCCGGGCCGCAGCAGCGCCGAATCGAGCACGTCGGGCCGATTGGTGGCCGCCAGCACGATCACGCCGTCGTTGGAGGTAAAGCCGTCCATTTCCACCAACAGCTGATTCAGAGTCTGTTCGCGTTCGTCGTGGCCGCCGCCCAAGCCGGCGCCGCGATGTCTGCCCACTGCATCCAGTTCATCGATAAAAATGATGCAGGGCGCATTCTTTTTCCCTTGCTCAAAAAGATCGCGCACGCGTGAAGCGCCCACGCCGACGAACATTTCCACAAAGTCGGCGCCGGACATGCTGAAAAAGGGCACACCGGCTTCGCCGGCTACCGCCTTGGCCAACAGCGTCTTGCCGGTTCCCGGAGGGCCGAGCAACAGCGCGCCTTTGGGGATCTTGCCGCCCAAGCGTTGAAACTTTTCCGGTTCTTTGAGAAACTCGATGATTTCGCGCAGCTCCTGCTTGGCTTCATCGGCGCCGGCCACGTCGTTAAAGGTCACGCGCGGATAGTTCTCATTGACCAGCCTGGCGCGCGACTTGCCGAAATTGAAAATACCTTGTTGTCCGCCCGCCTGCATTCGGCGTAAAAGATAAAGCCAAACGCCTAAAAACAGAATCCACGGCAGCGCCTGCATCAACATGGTCAGAAGGCTGGGCGAGCTAGGTTTGAAAGTAATCTTGACGCCGTGTTCCGTTCGCCACTTTTCGGTAGTGGCAAAATCCGGAGTGGTCGGCAGCACCACTTTAAAAGTCTCCAGGCTTTCCGAGCCCTCGGCGCGCCGCTTGCCCGTCACCAGGCTTTCCTCCACGCGAATTTCTGTCACGCGGCCCTTTTCCATGGATTCCATGAACTCGTCATAACCGATCAGGCTCTGCTTTCTCTCCCGTTCGCCGGAAAACTGCTGCGAAATGAGCAGCGCCAAGGCAAACAGGCCGATCCAGAAGAAAAGCGACCGCGATGCCTTGCCCCACTGCGGCGGATTTTGTTCCGGCCCGCCCGGCTTGGACTGCCGCGGCGGCGTCGGATTGTTCGACTGTTTTAGAAAAAGAGATTTATATAAAGATTTCATAGAGCGTTTTTGCCTTTTCGTTAGTCTAAAATGTAAACTGCCGGCAGATTGCGCAGCAGCTGTTTATGATCCAACCCATAGCCGATGACAAACTCGTTGGGAATCTCGAAACCAACGTAATCGATCGTTCGCGGATATTTGACATTTTCCTTTTTGTAGAGCAAAGTCACGTATTTGAGTGAGGCCGGCCTGAGCTGCTGAAACATCTGATCCATGTAGTGCAGAGACAGTCCGGTATCGACAATGTCCTCGACGACCAACACATGCCGGCCGGTTATGTTTGCGTCGATGCCTTTGAGCACCGTCACCTTGCCGGACGAGACCTTTTCGTCGCCGTAACTGGAAAGCTTGATGAAATCGATCTCCAAATCGATTTCAATAGCGCGCACCAAATCGGCGATAAAGATAAAACAGCCGTTGAGCACGCCGATAACGATCGGATCCTTGCCGCGATAGTCGCGGGTAATTTCGCGCCCCAATTCCAGGATGCGTTGACGGATCTGCTCCTGCGTGATGAGCACGCGAAAGTCGCCGCCGTATACGGCGCGTTCATAAATTGATTTTTCGATCATGCAGTAATGTCAACTTTAAACAGTTTCGAGTAGTTTCCGTGATTTTTACGCGATCATCGAGCCGCAAGCCGCAGACCCATACGATCCCCTCCTGATCCAATAAAATCGGCAGGCGCTTTCGTTCATGCCTCGGCACATGCGCTTCGTTCATCAAATCGGAGACCTTCTTGCGTCCTACGCCGTTGAGCGGCCGAAAACGATCGCCTGCCTGAAACGGGCGAATCTGAAACGGCGGCCGCAGCGCATCCGCATCGAGATAGGCAACCGTCGCGGGATGTGCAAAGATTAACGGTTTTTCAGCCGGCGTTATTTCCATGATGAGGTCATCCCATAATGGAATGGCACCTTTGAGTTTATCGAAGGCAAGCGGCTCTGGAACCGCCTTCAATCGGGAAATCGTCAGCCGCTCACCTTCCAAAGAGATCTCGATATCGCGCCCCAGTCTAAAGCTCTTGCCGAATCGTCCCGACCGGAGAAAGCGACTCAAATTCTCCCAAACGGCAAACGACAGGCGGCGCGGGTCATCGCGCAAGATCCGGAGCGCCTGCTGTAATATTAGTCTTTGCAGAGAGTTAAGATACGCTAAAAACAGCTGATTATCAAGGACAATTTTGTCCTCCCGCGATTCGATTAGGCACCGGTGCAACATCTCTTCTGCGGCGGTTTCCTGCACTCCATCCAACTCCGAGGCGGATTCCGCCAGTCGGTTGAGCGCGGCAACGACTCGGGGATTGAACTGCTCTTTGAGAAGCGGCAGGAGCACGAGTCGGATGCGGTTGCGGCGAAAAGCGGGATTCCGGTTGCTCGAGTCTTCGCGAAAGACCAGTCCGATTGCCTCGGCGGCTTCGGCCAGCTCGCGGCGTTCGGCAAACAGCAACGGGCGAATGTAAAGCCCTCTCTTGACGGGAATTCCGCTGAGACCCTTGATGCCGCAGCCGCGGAGCAGATGATCGAGAACCGTTTCGGCCTGGTCGTCCGCCGTATGTGCCGTAGCCACTGCACCCAAGGCAAGTGACTGTGCGGCAGCTTCGAAAAACCGATACCGCAGTTCACGGGCGGCCGTTTCCAGCGACAGCTTGTTCGATGCGGCAAAAGCCGTTACGTCGGCAGCTTCGCTCGAAAATGGAATTCCTCTTGATTTGCAGTATTCGCACACAAACGCTTCGTCGCCGTCCGACTCTTCTCCGCGCAGGCAATGATTGAAATGCAAAACAAAGAGCTCGAGACGCCGTTTTTCCCGAATTCGTTCGAGTAAAAGCAGCAACAACATCGAGTCGAGACCGCCGGAAACGGCCGCTCCCAGCCGCTGCCCCTCCTCGATTAATCCATGACGATCGACAAAAGCTTCGAACCTTTCGGTCAAACGCTCAAGTAAATCCTTGCTGCCCATCGAACACTCAAATTTTAACCAACGCCTGCCGATAGTTTTCCACAATCCATTTTTTGCCTTTTTGTACGAGGTGATGACCCTCTGCCTCCAATCGCTGCCTTTGCAGGTCTACGCCGCCCGGATATTTGGGGTTGACCTCGCCGTCGCTTTTCAAAATGCGCCAATAGGGCGTTATGTCGCTTTTTCCTGCCTGCAGCTCCTCTTCCGCAGCGTAAGCTGCAACCCAGCAAAAGATTCCGGTTGTAATGGGACAAGCCGTTGTTGTGCCGTATTGCGACGCCAAAGCTTTGCGAATCTCGTTGATGGTCAGCAGTTTTCCCGTCGGCACTCGCCGCATGATCGCATCGACGTCGAGCGGTTTGGCAATGACAAACGTATCGCCGGGTTTGACTCCCCATCGCATTGCGATTTTCATCGACGCGTCGCAGACGACAATTTTCGGCAAATTTTTGCTGTCGGCCAGTTTTTCATGCCAAGACTTTTTTGCGGCCATGCGCATTTCTCCTCGCGGAACCCGAGATCTTTAGCGGCAATAAGCAATAATTTGTCATCATCAAAAACAAAGGCGTACTTTCAAGGCATTCCTCAGCATGGGTTCTATATTCAAATCAGAGGCTTTTGGCGCCGCAATTTGCGTCGGCGGCTGACTTGATTTCCGGCGCTTTTTATAGCGTCTGCAGAAAAACAATTGGAGAGCAGCCTTTTTCTCTTTACATTTTCGCCAAACGGGAGGTCGATATGACGCATATTTCGAAACAAAAGACGCTCGCAGAATTGATGGAAATCGTCGCCTTGGGTCGCTCGACGGGGAAAAAGGTTGTGTGGACGAACGGATGCTTTGATATTCTGCATGCGGGGCATGTATTGTACCTCCACGCGGCCAAAGAACAGGGCGACATCCTCATCGTCGGCGTCAACAGCGACGCTTCGGTGCGGCGCAACAAGGGACCTCAGCGGCCGATCAACTCGGAGAAGGATCGCCTCATCGTGCTGGCGGCGCTCGAGTGCGTCGATTATCTGCTGCTGTTCGATGACGATTCTCCGGTGCAATTAATCGACCAGTTGCGGCCGGACATTTACGTCAAGGGCGGCGATTACACCATCGATACCGTCAACCAGGACGAACGGCGGCTGGTGGAACGGTACGGCGGCAAAATCGTGTTGATTCCCGGTGTTCCCGGCCTTTCCACCAGCGCCGTTATCGAAAAAATCCTGCAGGCTTACCGATAATTACTCGGTAAAGCGGGAGACAATGGTCAGGTTCTGGTGGTTATAGATGTCCTTGCCTTCCGGCGTGTACATGTAATCCAGGCGCGATTTGTAGAACTCGACAATGCGGCCGCGCACCATTTTGAGCGTGCTGTTGAGTAGGCGGTTTTGCTCGGTAAAACCTTCGCCGAGCAGGGCAAAGGTTGCCGGCAGCCACTTCGATGGAAAGAGTCCCGCCTGCTTGCCGCTGCGGTACTCTTCGATCACGTCATCGATCAGCTTGATGGCGGCGCGTTGACCTTCCGGCGTCTTGACGCTCAGTCCTTTTTGCGCCAGAGCCCTGACGACCGCCGCTTGATTCGGCACAATCAATGCCGTCGTGTAGGGCGACTGGTTGTTGTAGAGCATCATCTGATCGATCAGATCGCTGTGGCTGCAAAGGGTCTCTTCGATGCCCTCGGGACTGTATTTTTCACCGTCATTGCTGATCAGCAGACTTTTTTCGCGACCAAGCACATAAAGAAAGCCGTCCGCATCCACATAACCAAGGTCGCCGGTGTAAAGCCAACCGTCGCGCAAAGTTTCGCGTGTAGCCTTTTCATTTTTCCAATAGCCCGCCATGACGTTTTCGCCCTTGACGATAATCTGTCCCTTTTCGCCCACCGGCAGTTCGCGGCCGTTATCGTCGATGATTTTCAGCTCGAGATTCGGGACGATTTTCCCAGAAGAGCCGAGTTTGTGGCACTTGGGTACATTGGCGGAAATGATCGGTGCCGCTTCAGTCAGCCCATAGCCCTGAAACATTGGTATGCCGATGGCATAGAAGAAGCGCTGCAGTTCTATGTCCAAAAGCGCGCCGCCGCCGATAAAGAACTCTAACCGGCCGCCGAAATTTTCGCGAATTTTGCTGAACAGGATCTTGTCGTAGAGCGCCAACAGCGGCTTTTTTAGTTTGCGCAGCCCTTTGCCGCGATCCCAACCGATGCCGTTGTACTCATAGGCCGTGGCTAAAGCTTTCTGAAAAAGCTTTTCCACCTTGGGCCCCTTTTGCCGAATGCCTTTTTCGATGTTCTTGCGGAAATTGGCCGCCAAGGCCGGTACGCTGAGCAGAAAGACCGGCCGCGTTTCTTTGATGTTGACGGGAATATTTTTCAATGTCTCCAGCGGCGAAGACCCAACCTGCACCGACGCCATCGAGGCGCCGTTGCGCATCAGCGTATAGATGCCGGCCGTGTGCGCAAAAGAGTGATCCCATGGCAAAATGAGCAGCGACGTGTACCATTCGGGAATCGGCAGCAGCGCCGAAGCCTGCTCGACATTGGCCGTATAATTACGGTGCGTGAGGATGATGCCCTTGGGATCAGCGGTGGTTCCCGACGTATAGCAGATGTTTGCGGGATCATTTTCGCGCACGCCTCTCCACCGCACATCGAACTCTTCGCGGGAAGTCTTGAGGAACTCGTCACCCTGACGGTAAAGTTCTTCAAGAGGCACGATATTTTCCGCCGCTTCATCGATCGGATCGAGAACAATGATCTTTTCGAGATCGGGAAGGTCGTTTTGGATCGCCAACACTTTGCGCGCCTGGTTCTTCGAGACTACCGCCATGCGGCAGCCGGAATGCGCTAGGCGGAACTTGAGCTCGGACAGCTCCTCGATTTTGACCGAAAGCGGCACATTGATCACACCGGTATAAAGAATGCCGAGCTCGGAAATGACCCAATCGTTGCGGCCTTCGGAAATGAGCGCAATGCGGTCGCCTCTTTGAATGCCGTTGGCCATCAAACCGGCGGCAAAACGGTAAACCGACTGCTGGATCTCTTTGTACGTCGTCCCTTCATAACGGTCGGTCTTTTTCTCCCACATGAGAATGTTGTCGGGATACTTTTTCACGCTGTCTTCGAACAACTGCACCAAGGTTCTCTCGCTCACGATTGCTCTCCTTCTGTTGACAGAATGCACGTTCCGTTCGTCGTCGGCAAGCGGCGGCGCAGGACTTTTTTTTTCGGTTAATTTTTTGTAAGTTGCGCGGGCAATCTAACGGAAAAACAGGCTTATGTCAAGATTTTTCTCCGCTGTTGACCAGCAATGAGCCGCTATTCTCAAGAGATCATCGATCGGGTACGCGCCGCCAATGACATCCTCGAAGTTATTTCGGGCTATCTGAATCTGCGCCGAAAAGGACAAAACTATTTCGGCTTGTGCCCTTTTCATCACGAAAAGACGCCTTCGTTCAGCGTCAACGAAGAGATGCAGATCTTTCACTGCTTCGGCTGCGGCGCCGGCGGAAACGTCTTTACCTTTATTATGCGTATCGAAGGGCTCACCTTTATTGAGGCGGTTCGCTATTTGGCGCGCCGCGCCGGCATTGCGTTGCCGGAGGACCAGGAAGACCTGCAGGACGTACGCATCAAAGAGGCGCTTTATTTCGCTAATCGCATGGCGGCTGAATACTATGCGCAGATGCTGCGCTCGCCTCAGGCTGAAGAGGCCCGCGCTTACCTCGCCGGTCGCGGCATTTCCGAAGACGAGTATGATCTTTTCGGCCTCGGCTACGCACCCAATGAATGGGACGGTCTGCTGCGCCGAGCCGCTGAAAAGTCAATCGACGCGGATTTGCTTGCAAAGGCAGGACTGGCGATCAAAAAGGAGAACGGCGGCTATTATGACCGCTTTCGCGGGCGGATCACCTTTGCGATCAAAGACCTGACCGGCCAGGTTGTGGCTTTTGGGGCGCGGAGACTTTATGAGGACGGTTCGCCGAAATACATTAATTCGCCGGAAACGGAAATCTACCAAAAGCGCTACATCCTTTACGGCCTTTACGACAGCCGCGAAGCGATCCGCAAGGCGGATCAGGTCATCATCGTCGAGGGGTATACCGACTGGATGAGCCTCCATCGCGTCGGCATCCGCAATATCGTCGCCACCTCGGGAACGGCCCTCACCGAAGACCATGCCGCCGTTCTGCGCCGCTATACCTCGAACGCGGTGCTCTTTTTCGACTCGGATTCGGCAGGAGCGGCGGCTTCGCTGCGCGGGGCCGACATATTGCTCGAAAACGGCCTGGAAGTCAAAATCTGTTCCGCGCCCGAAGGTAAAGATCCCGACGAATTTGCCAGACGCGCCGGTGCTGAGGAGGTAAAGCGTGTAACGGCCGCAGCCGTGCCGCTGATCGACTTTAAATTGAAGCGCTTCGAGGCGCTCGGCAGAGGAGCTTCCGCCAATCGGCGCGCGGAATTGACGCGTGAATTGCTCGCCTCGGTGGCCAAAATGAGCGATCCGATCCGCCGCTCGTTTTTAGTGCGGGATTTTGCCGAACGTCTGCATGTTGATGAAGCATTTTTATGGAGCGAATTGACCAAGCTTCAGCAGCAACATCGCGCGGCTGCACGCGCCGAGAAGCAGGAGCCGGTGTCGGAACCCGCGGTCCGCACCCGTCGTCAGGCAGCGGAGATTGCCCTGCTGGAAGTCTCTCTGCGCCACCCTGAGGTTATCAGCCCGATCATGAAAAATCTCAACCTCGATGATATTGCCGATGAAGAAATTCGCAGGATCTTTGAACGATTCAAAGAAGAACCTGTCGATCCGGATCAGTTTCGGCCGCAGGACTATGTCACCGCCGTCGGCGATGCCTATCTTGCCGAGCGCCTTTCCGGTCTGCTGCATGCGGACGATCCCTTTCCCAAGTTCCGGCAATACGCGCGCCAGTGTTTAATCAATCTGCACTTGGAACTGATCGATGAAAAGATTCGTCAAATCAAGGAACTCATGAAGGAAGAAACGGCCGAACAAAAGACGGAACTGCTCGATCAACTGCGTTATCATCTGCAGGAGCGGGAAAAAATGCGGCGCGGCGAACACCTCATCTGGCCGCTAATCCAAGAATCTCTATGAAAAAATCCCAACGAATTCTCTCGCGCCGACTCGAAAGACACCTTAAAATCATCGTCGAACACCTCAAGGCGCCGGCAATCATCCTGACGCCCGCGCTCAAGCTCACGGGACTCTATGAGCGCGGTTTTCGCAACGCTTCCCGATTGCGGCGATGCGAGTTTTCGCTGTCCTTTACTGCACTGCCGCCGGCGTTCGACGGCTATCGTCTGCTGATTCTCAGCGATCTGCATATCGACACCCCTCTGCCGCTTGCCGAACAAATCCGCTCGTTGACTCGAGATGTTCCTTTCGATCTCGCGCTGTTTTTGGGTGATTTTCGGCATAAAATTTCCGGAGCCCATCGGTCGGCCGCTGAGAAAACGAAGCAACTGTTAGCCGATCTAAGCCCCAGGGACGGCATTTTGGCGGTACGCGGTAATCACGACTCTCCTGCTCTTATGGAGGAGTTGCAGGATGCAGGCATAGAGGTCTTGACCAATCGTCACAAAGCCGTCAGACATGATGATCAGGCGATTTGGATTCTCGGCGTTGACGATCCGCACTATGACCGCGCCGATGATTTGGCGGCCGCCGCTTCAGGCGTTCCGGCAGACGGATTCAAGATTCTGCTCGCGCACACGGCCGAGCTGTTTAGAGAGGCAGCCGCATCGGGCGTCGATCTCTATCTGTGCGGTCACACGCACGGCGGCCAGATTTGCCTGCGCAACGGCCGACCGATCATCACCAACGTCCGCACGCCGCGCGCCTGGTCGTACGGCTTTTGGCATTATCGCAATATGACAGGCTATACCAGCAGCGGTGTCGGCTGCAGCTCAGTTCCGGTTCGATTCAATTGCCCGCCGGAAATTGTCCTCATAACACTCAGGAGAAAAATGAGCGAATGAAACGCATTAATCAGCCGACCATCGCCGAGTGGGAAAACATCGTTCGTCCGACCCAGGTTGAAGTCAACTTGACGCGGTTGCGGCAAAACTTGGCGGCCATTCGCGCCAAAACCGCGCCGGCGCGCATCATGGCCATCCTCAAAGCCAATGCCTACGGCCACGGGTTGGTAAGGGTTGCTCAATTGATGCAGGAAGAGCGCGTCGATTATATCGGCGTTGCGGTATTGGAGGAAGGCCTGCTGCTGCGCGAGGCGGGCATCCGGCTGCCCATCTTGGTCTTGGGAGGCGTGTTGGGCAATCAGATTCCCTACTTTATTCGTCACGATTTGACCATCACGGCTTCCAGCATCGACAAGCTGCGGGCGATCGAGGAAGCTGCAAAAGCCATGGGACGCACGACCAAGGTGCATCTCAAAATCGATACGGGAATGGAGCGGATCGGCGTCCATTACTATAACGCCGAGGGATTCATTCGTGCCTCTCTGGAATGCCGTCATGTTATGGTGGAAGGCATTTACACGCACTTTGCCAACGCCGATACAGCGGACTTGTCGCATGCACGGCTGCAGCTGCAGCGTTTTCTCGACGTGTTGGAAATCTATGACCGGCTGGGTGTGCCGCGCCCCACGGCGCACGCGGCCAATTCCGGCGCCATCCTGCAGCTCCCCGAGGCCTATCTGGACATGGTACGGCCCGGCATTCTGCTCTACGGCGTCTACCCTTCCCGCACTGCAGCGCGCACCGTACCGGTCAAGCCGGCATTGACTTGGAAATCGCGGGTGGTCTATTTTAAGGTCATTCAACCCGGCCATCCGGTCGGCTACGGCTCCACATGGCAGACGGATCATCCGGTGCGCGCAGTCACGGTGCCGGTAGGCTATGGAGACGGCTATTTCCGCAGCATGTCGCACAAGGCGCAGGTTATTCTGCACGGCAAACGCTATCCGGTCGTCGGCGTGATCTCCATGGATCAGATTGTCGTGAATATCGAAAACGACAGCGCCTACAACGACGATGAGGTCATCTTGATCGGCGAGAGCGACGGGGTTTCAATTACCGTCGAAGAATTGGCCGACTGGGCGGGGACCATCCCCTACGAAATTCTGACCAACATCAATACCCGCGTGCCTCGACTCTATCGCGGGGAAGAGGTGCCGAATCTGCGGTAGAATTCGGACAGATTAAGTACCGGAATACCGTTGTTTCGCGCTTTTTCCTGCTGATCTTGATTGTTGTAGCCCCATCCCGCCAAATAGAGATTGATTCCCAACGGCTTGATTTTGAGCAATGTGTCGACTTGATCATCGACAAAGTGAAAGGCGCATGCGTCACAGGCGCGTTCGTCGAGCAATCGCTTGATGATCTCCCCTTTGGGAGCGGCAGAGGTGTCGAATATGTTTTCCTCCGGCAGAACGATCCGATGAGCTTGAAAGATTTTCTCGACGAACGTCAGGCGCTTGCTGGTGATGATGTAAAGGTTTGCTTTGTGAGGATAGGTTGAGAGAAACTCGCGCATGCCGGAATATAGCGGATTCAGCTCGCCCCATAGATGCGGCGTCTCCCGACTGAATTCCAAGCGCCGATGATAAATGAGGTCGAAGAAGCGCTGCCGCAGATCGCGCCATTGTTCCGTAAAGGCGTCGAACGCCTTCTGGTTTTCGATGGCGGCGTTTTGGTGAATGGCGTGAGCAATGTAAACATAGTCCTCGCCTTGGCGGATGAAATTGCGCAGGCGACGCGCTTCTTTCAGCCAGTCTGCGGGAAGCGCAGCCTCGTCCGGCACATGCCGATCCCCGCAATAATCAGCATAGGCATTGTAAGCGTTGAACAAGCACTCGCGGATGCTGTCAATGATCACACCGTCCATATCGAGCGCCAGGATTTCCCGGCTCGGGTCGAACGAATCCGCCCCAAGAAACGATAGAGAGCAATCAGTCATAAAATCCTTTTGCATGGGATGAAAAGTCGGGACTCTGCCTCAACTATCTCAATCTATTTGAAAACCCGACTCTTTTTTTGCAATATGGCGATTTTTGCGCTTCTTTGCAACAAGGCGAAAGGTAATTCGGGAACCGGCCGGAATAAGCGAACCTAAACATTTGAACTGCGTTTTTTAGATCGATTCCTATCAGCAAAAAAGACCTTGCGCGAGCCTTCATATAAAGGCGATTCAAGACTCTGCCGCATTCGGCTTGGCGGCCCGACAAGCCTGCGGCAGGCCTTAATTCTTGATGAAAGAGAGTAAAAGCAAACATTTCCGGCAACATCTATCACTTAAAAGCATCGAGTTGACGCAAAAAGTTTAAAACGTCGGATTGTGCCAAATTGCTCGACTATAAACCAATTCAAAAAGTTTTACTAAGGGATCACGCGAAACAGAAAATTAGCAAGTTCTTGAATCAGAAAGGAGCTGCCCATGAAAGGAAGAATGTTGCTTTTGTATGGATTAATGATGTTCGGACTGCTTTCGGCTCAGGAGGCGCGGAGCATCAAGCTCAATCCTCCCGACTTGACGCGCGGGCTGCCGTTCATGCAGACCTTGGCGGTCAAGGCATCGGCGACAGAGTGGTCGGATAAGGAGATCAGCCTACAGGACCTCTCCGATTTGCTCTGGGCCGCCAACGGATTGAATCGCCCGGCTGAGAACAAGACCACCGCCTCGTCGGCCATGAACGCGCATGACGTCGACATTTTTGTCTTTATGAAGGACGGCGTCTATGTATACGATTTTCAGAACCATGAGCTGGATTGGGTGCGCGACGGCGATTTTCGCGGGCAAATCTATCGACCGAGGCCGAGGCCTATAACCAATGCTGCCGAACCGGCTGAACCAACCCCGCAAGTGACCGACGCCCCGATTCAGCTTTTGTTGATCTCGGACACCGACCGTTTTCGTGCCGGCAGCAAAGAGGCGCGGTACGAGTGGGCCGCCCTCGATGCCGGAATCATCTCACAGAACATCTCGCTTTTTTGTGCCGCCACGGGACTTAAAACCCGACCTCGTGCTCTGGTCGATAAGGATAGGGTACGAGAGATCCTTAATCTGAAAGAGTCGCAGTACGTCTTTCTCAACCACC
The DNA here is from genome assembly GCA_034505495.1 of candidate division KSB1 bacterium. Taxonomy (NCBI): domain Bacteria; kingdom Pseudomonadati; species Candidatus Zhuqueibacterota bacterium. The sequence goes on from JAPDQV010000004.1 coordinate 128,352, forward strand.
CGATCGGCTACGCCAAATAGATACGGCGGTTGTACCAAAGATTTTAAGCCGATAAAGCGGAAGGCAATAAAAACTTTCAAAGCTGCCAAATCAGCGGATTTCAGCCTACATCACGCGCATTGCCGCGGACAAGAGCGGAGGGATATCGATGCTGCAGTCAATGTCGAAGCGAGTACAGGCAGCCTTTTTTCGTAGAAAAAGGGTTTTCAGTGAATGAATTTCTTGACACGAATAGACAAAAATGATATATTTAGTCGGATTTTAACGAAAGACATATGTGATGAAACTTGAACTGAACAACGCGTGGTTTTGGTGGGGCTGGCGCAGCCATAGTGGATGCGGTGGGTCAACACCATAATCGCGCGTGATTAGGATAGTACAAGCCCGCTGCAGGAATTCTTCAGCGGGCTTTTTTTTTGACTGACCGCCTGACAGTTCATGCAGGCTGCTAAAAAGCAGTGCTTAAACCAAGCCCGTTTGAAAACGGCTGCCTGACGGCACAGCCGCACAACTTTAAAGCAATCGGATTCTTTATGCTGGGTAAAGTAACCATCAGATGATCGACAACAAATTCAGTTCACTATAGAACCATAACTGGAGGAATCAGCATGACCAAGTTTACGCTCACAGACAAAGACATCCCGCGGCAATGGTACAATTTGGGCGCCGACTTGCCCAAGCCGATGCTGCCGCCGCTCGGTCCGGACGGCAAACCGATAACGCCGGAAATGCTGGCGCCGGTTTTTCCGATGAATCTGATCGAACAAGAAGTTACGACGCAACGATGGGTGGACATTCCCGAAGAGGTGCTGGAACTCTACTCGATTTACCGTCCCACCCCGCTCTATCGGGCGCGCCGTCTGGAAAAATTTCTCGGCACTCCGGCCCGGATTTACTTCAAGAACGAAGGCGTCAGTCCTGCCGGTTCGCACAAGCCGAACACGGCCATTCCGCAGGCGTGGTACAACAAGCAGTTCGGCATCAAACGGCTGACGACCGAAACCGGCGCCGGACAATGGGGCAGCGCCCTTGCCTTTGCCTGCTCGCTGATCGGTTTGGAGTGCAAAGTTTTTATGGTACGCATTTCTTTCGATCAAAAGCCATTCCGCCGCTTGATGATGGAGACATGGGGCGGAAAATGCGTGCCGAGTCCCAGCAAAGAAACCGAAGCGGGCCGCAAGATTTTGGCCGAGCACCCGGACACCCCCGGAAGCCTGGGTATTGCCATTTCTGAAGCGATCGAGGCGGCAGTGACGGATCCCACCGGCAAAACCCGCTACTCCCTCGGCAGCGTGCTCAATCACGTCATGCTGCACCAAACGGTCATCGGACTGGAGGCCAAAAAGCAGCTCGAACTGGCGGGCGAGAAAAAAGTCGACGTAGTCATCGGCTGCGCAGGCGGCGGCTCCAACTTTGCAGGACTCTCTTTCCCGTTTGTGTTGGACAAAATCAACGGCGCGCAAATCGACATCATTCCGGTCGAGCCCTCCTCCTGCCCCACCCTCACCCGCGGGCCTTTTGTCTATGATCACGGCGACACGGCCAAAATGACGCCGCTGCTGCCGATGTACTCGCTGGGTCACGATTTTGTACCGGCGCCGATTCATGCCGGCGGTTTGCGTTATCACGGCATGGCGCCGTTGGTCAGTCATGCCACTAAGCTGGGATTGCTTTCGCCGCTGGCATTGCCGCAGCTCGAATGTTTCGAGGCGGCCATCACCTTTGCCCGCACCGAAGGGTTTATTTCGGCGCCCGAAACCAGCCATGCCATCGCCGCCGCCATCCGCGAGGCGAAAAAAGCCAAGGAGGAAGGCAAAGAAAAGGTCATTCTCTTCAACTGGAGCGGGCATGGATTGATGGATCTTCGCGGTTATGAACTGTATATGGCCGGTCAGCTCTCCAACTATTCACTCCCCCAGGAGGAGATCGAGCGTGCCATGGAGGTATTTAAAAACTATCCTCCCGCCGTTGTTTGAAAAAAAGAAACGGGGCGCCAAAGATCGGCGCCCCGTTCGAGGGTAAATACAAATGATCGATCAATTCGACAAACTGGAAATTCGCTGCCCCATGCTGGGACATTCGGTAACGTTTTACTATTGTCGCACTACATCCGGCGACGAACCCTGCCGTCGCTTGCCCGACTGTTGGTTCGAACGCATTCCGGTGCACGATTTTATCCGCTCTTTTTTCAGTGCTGAACAGCAGCAGAGGTTTTTCCAACCGCCGCCGCCCAAGCTTGTCACGCTGGTGGAGCTGATTGAACGGGCGAAGCAGACGGCTGCCGCACCCGATGCGAATGATGAGCGAACCTGATCTTCTTCACGCCAAGCGGGCACCGCAGGCCGAGCAAAATCGATCTTCCGAATGCACGGGCTTATTGCAGCTGGGACAGATGCGGCCGCCTGCAGATTTGTCTCCTGAGCTCGGCTCAGCCGTTTTCGTAAAGAGAGGATACAAAATGTAAGCGCAAACCCCAATCAGAACGATCACCAAGCCGATTGTCGCCATTCTATTCATTCTCCTTTCTTCGCCCCTTCCCCAGGCCGATGAGCACGCCGATCGTCATAATGCCGGCGCCGATCCAGATCCACATGACCAGCGGATTGAGCAGAACTGTAACCGAGGCCTGTTGTCCTTCCAGATCGTACTCTTCCAGAATCACGTAAACATCATGTTGCAGGGTGGAATAGATGCCCACTTCGGTAGCCGGTTGAAAGTTCTCAAAGAGATGCCGTTCGGCTTTGACCGTGCTGATTGGTCGGCCGTTCTGCAGCACCGAAAACACGGCGGCATCGACCAGGCGATCGACGCGGGAGCGGCGATCGAGCTGCTGCAGCTGCAGTTGATAGGGGCCGATTTCCAGGGCTTCACCGCGCTTTAGCACACCGGCGGCTTCGCTCGAAAAAGAAGAGGAAGCGACGATGCCTATGAAAAAGCAGAGCACACCGAAATGCACCACATACGCGCCGATGCGTCGGCTGCGTTTGCCGACTGTCTCTGCAAACGCGCTGAAAGGACGGTGATGCAAGAGACGCCCAAAGTTCAGCTCGTTCGCCAGCACCTGCAGCGTAGCGGCCAGACTAAAAGCGGCGATCATTAGAGCAACGGCGGCCCATGGATTACTAACGCCGAGCAGCAAAGAGACCAAGCATGCAACCGCTGCAATCGCAAGCGGCAGAGCCGGCCTGCGCGCCCACGTCCGTTCGGTACCGGAGCTCCAAGGCAGCAGGGAACAAATACCGAGCAACAAAAAGAGGGCTATAGCAATCGGCGCCGCCATGCGATTATAATAGTCCTGCGTCACGCTCAGCTTTTCCCCGAGCGCCTCGGTGACCGTCGGCAGCAGCACACCCGCCAATACGCCGACGGTCAATGCGACAAAAAGCACGTTGGTGAGCAGAAAACTCGACTCTTTGGTCCTCCAGGAAACGATTTCCTGCCTGCCCTTCAGTTCCGGTGAACGGCGCAGAAGCAAGGTAAAGGATACAAGGAGAACGACGGCGAGAAAAATTAAAAACAGAGGACCGAGGTTTGAGGCGCCGAAGGCATGAACCGAGGCAATCAGCCCGCTGCGCGTGACAAAGGTGCCGAAGATGGTCAGGGCAAAGGTCAACAGAATCAGCGCGAGCGTCCAACGTTTCAGCACGCCTTTTCGTTCCTGCACGATGAGAGAATGAAGAAAAGCTGTTCCGGTCAGCCAGGGCATGAGAGAGGCGTTTTCAACAGGATCCCAAGCCCAATAGCCGCCCCAGCCGAGCTCTACGTAGGCCCATTGCATTCCAAGAACGTTTCCCAGCGTGAGAAACAGCCAGGAGAAGAGCGACCAGCGGCGCAGGGATTTGAGCCAAAGCCCATCAAAGCGGCCGAGGATAAGCGCCGCAACTGCTGCGGCAAACGGAACGGTATACCCGACGAAGCCGATATAGAGCGCCGGCGGGTGAAAGACCATGGCCGGATTTTGGAGCAGAGGATTCAATCCTTGACCGTCAGGCGGCGTAAAGGGAAGCAGTTTGAACGGGCTGGAAACCAAAGTCAGTAGAATCAGAAAAAAGAAAGCTGTGGTTTGAACCACGCCGAGGGTATAGGGCAAATAATCGGCAAGGTCGCGACCGTACTGTCGCATTGCCAGGACGGCGAATAGGCTTAAAAGCAGGCACCAGAACAGGAGCGAACCGGCTTGTCCCGCCCAAAAGGCCGCCAAGGTGTAGAACAGCGGCAGGGAGCGGTTCGAATACTGGGCTACGTATTCGATGCGAAAGTCTCGATTCAGCAGTGCAATCACGAGGGCCAGCGAGGCCAAAACGACCAGAGCAAAGGTCGCTCGTGCGGCGCGCTCGGCGCTTTTAATGAACGGTGAACGGAGCTGTTTGGCGCCGGCAAAAAACAGCAGGGCGCTGTACAAAGACGTCACCAGCGCCAAAGCCAGGGCATGAGAGCCGATAAAACTCACAAAGATTTCCTTTCCATTGGCCTTCGGAAAATAGCAAAAACGTCTCTGAACTGCAAAGGAAACTGTCTTTTCAGTGGGACAAGTGGCTGATGAGAATGCGCAGGCCGATGGCGATGAGCACCAGGCCTCCCAGCAGCTCGGCGCGCTTGCTGAACAGCTTGCCGATGAGTCCGCCCGCAAGGACGCCGAGGAGCGAGAGCCCTCCGGTGATCAATCCTATCATCAAAGCGGGATACCAGATGTCAACTTTTACCAATGCCAGGCTAAAGCCGACCGCGAGCGCATCGATGCTTGTAGCGATCGAGAGAAGAATGAGGTTCCAGCCGCGGGATGGGTCGACAGGGTAGGATTTTTCCTTAGAAGAGAGGCTTTCGCGGATCATTTTGCCGCCGACAAAGGCAAGCAGGCCGAAGGCAGCCCAGTGATCGACGCGATGAATCAACGGGGCGATCGTTTTGCCGCCGAACCAGCCGATAATCGGCATGATGCATTGAAAAAGACCGAAATGGAACGAGATGCGGAAGCGTGCCCGTCGTCGGCAGAGAAACGGCGTCGTACCGACGCTGATGGACACGGCAAGAGCGTCCATTGCCAGGCCGCAGGCGAGCAGAATGATCTCGAGCGTCGGCAAGTTCCTTCGCCTAAAATTTATTCCAAATCAAGCGTCCTCCATGACAAGAGCTGACGCAATTTCCCTTGCTCCGGTCCCATCCCCATTGTGCATGCACCTCTGCAGGCGGTTCGTCGATGTGATTGGGCGCGGCGAGAGAATCGGGCACGACGTGACAGTGTGAGCAACGAAAGAGGGCCATATGCTTTTCGTGAGCGCCGACGCCCATTGCCGAAGTTGAGGTGTTGCCGGATAAATCCTCAGGCGGATAATTATGCTCTGCATTGCCGTGGCAGACATTGCAGGCTTCCGGCCCGGCCTCGGCGGTGTGGCAGGTATAGCAGGAAGAGCCTGAGCGACCGCCGCGGTAATCTGCTCCGTGGCAGGACTTGCACTCCGCCATCGACCAGTTGCGGCTGCGAATGGGCTGGCCGTGAAAATCGGCGGTTGTCTTTTGCTTCCATCCTATCGGGTGCGGATAGTCCTCGTGACAGCCGTAACAGCCGACGCCGCTTTCGCCGCCGCGCAGATCGTCGCCGTGACAAGAACGACAGGAGGAATAGCCGACAGTGACGACTTTGACGCCGTGAAAGTTTTCCGAAGCGGGATTGCTCCACTCTTTGCTGTGGGTCTTGGCTGGAAGCGGAAACCGGTCTTCGGCACAGCGGACGGCTATGAGCATAAAAAGACTTGCGGCAATCGTTCTGCTAAAACGGAGTGAATGGAATCGCTGGGTCATCTTGAGGCCTCTCATACAGCTTACCTCACGGAGCGGGTGTGGCATTCGGCGCAGCTCGGTTCGGGCCGTCCGCTGTGACAGGCGAGGCAGGTCTCCAGGTCCAGTTTTGCCTGGCGCGCATGGCGTCCGCCGGTGCGGGGATTGGACCAGCCGGCCGTCTGATGGCCGCGCGGCAGCACCATCTGCTCCCGATGGCAGGCCACGCAAGAGGCAAGCTCGTCGTGACAGGTCAAACAGGCGTCGCGTTTGGAGCGCGCCTCCCGGCCGTGCGTGCGCAAATAGTTGAGCGGATGCACCTCACGGTCTAGATTATCGCCGGCATGGCAGCGCAAGCATTCGTTTTGCAAATGACAGCGGCTGCAGGATTCCGTCTGCAGCAGCGAGAGCCGCCCATGCGACGTTCGCCAGTCAAGACGATGGTTATCAGGCGCCAGGCGCTCATCCGACGCATGACAGAGCGTGCAATAGGTCGTTTGACCGTTCAAAGGATGGCAGCTCTGACACTGGGCCATTTTAGGTAAATGCTGCTCGCGCGCGTTGCTGCTTTGTTCGACGCCCTGATGACAGACCAAGCAGGCGATTCCTTTCGCCGCATGTCGGTCGTGGGGAAAATGGCGAATATAGTTCGTGATGCGCGGCGCCTTGACGTTTTCGGTCTTTCCGGCATGGCAAAAACCGCACTCGGTGGTGCTTTTTTCATGGCAGGTGTAGCAGGTTTCAGCCGGAGGCAGCAGGTTGTCTTCTGCTCGGCTGCTGGACGCGGCCGTATGACAGTCTGCGCATTCCAACCCGTTGGCCGCATGAGTCTTGTGCGAAAAGACGATATCGACCGTGTCGAGTTGTGCGGCAAACAGCAAAACCACGGTCAACGGCAGGATGAGCATGGCATATCGCATCGTCAGGTTTTTCCTCGCTACCAGGTCATCGTAATGTGATTTAAAAGCCGCACATCGTAGGTTCGCAAGCGGTCGTTCAGCCATTGCCCTTCGAGATCAGCCGACAGTCGACGGCTGAAGCGATAAGAAAGCCGTAGGGCATTTGACCATTGACGGTCATAAGCATATATCTGCTCGATCCGGTAGCGTGTCAAATCCACGGCAGCCGAAACCGTCAGCCGTTCGGTTAAATCATAAAATGCGTTCGCACAAAGACCGAACTGATCACCGGCAAAGCCGCTCTCATAGACGGCGCTGATTTCGCCGTAAGCAGTGGAAAAGGTCACGTAAAGCTGATCAGCCGCTTCCCGTTCGAAGCGCACGTATTGAGCCTGCAATTCGAGGAACTTTTCCGGTAAAACCTCCAAAGATGCCGCTGCTCGCCAACGCTGATAGGGCCGCGGCGTAAAAATCGTGAAATAAGAGTCGGAAAAGATTTGCGGCTGCTGCTCACGATATTCGACATTGGTCTGCAGCCTGGCGCTCCACTGTGTGCGTGCGGAAAAGAGAAGCCTCTGCGTGCTTTGTCGTTCGAGATCGAAATGCATTTGTGCATGCAGGTCAAGGTTCGAGAGCGGGCGATAGGTCGCGTTTACGCCGCTCAGGCGCTGCAGCGTTGTACCTTGACCGAATCGATGCAGGTAAAAGAGCTGCAGCTCCGATCCGCTTCCGCCCCAGGCCTGCAGGGTTGCGCCGACTAGAGGCCGCCGATCCTCCCATTCGAGTCCAAAACGGCGATCGATAGGACTCGGCAGGCCGCCGTACAGCTGCAGCTGAAGCTGCGGCTGCAGGCGCCAACTTGCAGCGAGGCCGTCGAGCGCGCCGAGCGAGAAACCGGGATGCAGATAGAGCCGTCCCGCCGCAGCTGTAATCCGATCGCCGAAAGCTTTGAACTCGACGTAAAGGGCGTAAAGACGAAAGCGTTCATCCGGCTGCGCACCGACAGTGCTGCTCAAAACACGGAAATTGCCCCCCAGCCGCGTATTCAGATGCGGCTGAACTACTTGAAACCTAACAGACTGGTAAAGGAGAGCCTGCCGATTATCGCGCTCAAAGAGATAGACGGAGTTGCGCAGCGCGCCGTGAAAAGAAAAGCTTTCGGCCCGACCCAAGCCGACTAGGCAAATACAAATTGTCAGAATTCTGTTCGTCAATGAAGATCAAATTAGATTAGTCTCAAAAAGTTAAGTCTTTTCGCTTAAAATTCCAAGATCGCTTTTGCACAACCCTATGAATTTGCCTATCCCTACTGCATTTTGCCGAAACGTGGAAAGGGGAAATTTGTTTCGGTCCATACGGCATCGTCGGCTTATCGAACAATAGAGGCTTTAATTCGTTGATTTTGAATGTGCAGTTTTTGCTGTTTCCAATTTCGTTGTTGATTTTCACTAAAAAAATAGATAAATAGAGTCGTTCCCATTTTTCGAAGGCAAATCGTTCATGGAGGTGAGATGGCGGTTGTGAAGCGGTTCGCAGTAAGTCTTTTATGTCTGTTCGTTGTTGCAGTCTTTTCCGCCGACGGTGCCAAGTATGTCGGATCCAAAAAGTGCATGATGTGTCATAAAGGGGCAAGTCAGGGGGATCAGTACGGCAAATGGCTTGCGTCGCCGCATGCCAAGGCGTTCGAGACGCTGAAAAGCGACAAGTCCAAAGAGATTGCCAAAAAGCAGGGGATTGCCGATCCGCTCAAGGCGGATGAGTGCCTGATTTGCCACGTTACCGGCCATGCAAGTCCGGCTTCGGCGCGCGCCGAGGGCTTTGACCCAACCGCGGAAGGCGTCGGTTGTGAGGCGTGTCATGGTCCAGGCTCACTCTACAAGTCGATGAGCGTGATGAGGGCGTTGCGCGAAGGCCGTCAGGACCCCAAACAGGTCGCTTTCGAAAACGGCAAGGAGAGCTGCCTTCGCTGTCACAACGAAAAGAGTCCCACCTATCGGCCGTTCGATTACGCCGTCCAATGGCCCAAAATCGCCCATATGATTCCAAAAAACTAATCCCGTAGGCTGTTGCAAAGTTTTTACGACCCTAGTCAGCCGCCGTGTTTGAAGACCGGCAGGACAAGAGGACTGACCAGTAATAAAGCCGCTCGAACGCCTAACGAAGACAACTCAAGCGATATTTTGATGATCAGGAGACATGTAAAACTTTTGTTTCTTGCCGCGGGGATAGCAAGCGGCTTCCTTCGCCTCTTTTCAGCCGTGCAGGCGCAGTCCTGCCTGGAGTGCCACGGCCAAAGCGATTTTGTCATCGAGAGCGAAGCCGGAGAGCGGTCTCTCTATGTCAATGCGGCCGAGTATCGCGCCTCGGCACACGGCGATTTCAACTGCCGCGACTGTCACGCGGATGCGGTCGGCGATCCGCATCCCGACCGTCTGGCGCCGGTTGACTGCAGCCGCTGCCACGAAGACGAGCCGAAGCAGGTTCAGGAGGGCGTTCACGGCGGCGCAACCGAGCGCAAACCGACCTGCAGCCGATGTCATACGGCGCATGCGATCAAAAGCGGGGCGGACACCGCCTCGACCACCCACCCTCTGCGGCAGCTTGCGACCTGTCGCGCCTGCCACGGCGACTCTTTGCACTCAAAAAGGAACGGCGATCGCCTCGATCATCTCGGCGTACATGAGGCGGCTTTGCGCGAGGGTAACGCATCGGCGCCGAGCTGCAGCGGCTGCCATCAGGCGCACCGCATCTTAAGCAAAGCCGATCCCCGCTCGCCGGTCTATCGCGCCAACCTCAGCTTCACCTGCGGCGCCTGCCACAAGGATGCCGCAGAACAATATCAGAAGAGCGTCCACGCGGCGGGTTTGCGGCAAGGCGAGTTTATGTCCGCGACCTGCATTACCTGCCACGGCGCGCATACCATCCTGTCTCCCGACGATCCGGAGTCACCGGCGCATCCGCTCAATGCGCCCGATCGGCTTTGCGCCCCCTGCCACGACTCGGAGCAGCTGACGAGCCGCGTCGGTTTGGTCGGTAAGGCGTTTCAATCCTACAAAGACAGCTATCACGGATTGGCAGCCTCGCGCGGTTCCTCGGTCGCCGCCACATGCGGCAGCTGTCACGGTATTCATGAAATCCGATCTAAAAGCGATCCCAAGTCGTCGGTCCATCCCGCCAATGTGCGCAAAACCTGCGCACGTTGCCACCCTTACGCCGGAGAAGAATTTGCCCGCAGCTACAGCCACGCCGACCTCAATGCCGCCGGACGCCGCATCTCTTCGGTCGTGCGGTCGGTATATCTATGGCTTATCGTCATCGTCATCGGCGGCATGGCGGTGCACAACTTCATCATCTGGTCTGCCCACCTTCGCCTGAAGCTGCGCGAGCGTCGCAACCTTCGACGCATCCGACGCTTCGATCGGGCGTGGATCATCCAGCATCTGGTGGTCCTCATTTCTTTCACCGTCCTGGCTGTTACAGGTTTTGCTCTCAAGTACCCCAAGGCGTTCTGGGTTCGTGCTCTCTATGCCGCAGGAATGACGGAAGCAATACGCGGCGGACTGCATCGCGTTGCAGCCGTCGCCCTCCTTGCCGCCGGCCTCCATCACCTTTATTGTCTCTTTTTTGTTAAAGGGTGGCGCGGCGAGCGCTCGGCACTGGCGCCGCGACTCGCCGACTTGGCACAGCTGCGGCAGAATTTGATCCATCACCTCACATTAAGGGGTAATCCGCCGCGTTTCGGACGCTACAGTTATATCGAAAAAGTCGAATACTGGGCGCTCATCTGGGGCACCGTTATCATGGCCGTTACCGGAGGTGTGCTGTGGTTTCCGGCGCTCAGCACCCGTTTGCTGCCGTCATGGAGCGTGCAGGTTGCCGAAACCATTCATTTTTACGAGGCGGTGCTGGCCGTGGCTGCCATTGTTGTGTTTCACTTTTTCTTTGTCATTTTTCACCCCAAGGAATATCCGCTCAATGTGACGGCCTTTACCGGGGAGGTTACGGAAACGGAAGCTCAGGAAAAATTTCCCGCCTGGTACGAGGAGCTGGAGCCGCCAAAGAGCTCACACTAAGGAGCTTTCAGCAAAGACAAATTCTTGACCGATTTGAGCAGGTTCAATCAAAATCTGTTCTCGGCCGCCGGATAAAGTGCCGACTCGGATAGAGGCACAATAATTCTCCTCACTCCCCTCTTTTTTCTGCAGCTCTTCTTGAGACCGCCATCTTGTTATTGCATTCCAGCATAAAAATTCCTACACTGCTGTAAACGGCACGTTCATTTACGTGGAGGTTACCGCATGGAACGAAGGGCGTTTCTACAGATGATCGGGGCCGCTTCGTTGGCAGCCTTTGTACCCACGGCCAAAGCGACGGCCGGTGACGGCGTCAAGATCGGCATTTGTGATTGGAATCTGGGGCCATCCTGCGATCCAGAATTGATTCCGCGCGCCGCCGAAGCGGGTTTATCGGGACTCCAGGTGAGCGTCGGCACACGGCCCGACCACATACCGCTGCGCGATCCAAGAGTTAGACGACGTTATCTCGAGCTTGGGCAACGTTACGGGATTGCTGTTCATTCCGTAGCTGCCGGGGGAATCCTCAACGCTATTCCGCTGGCCGAAGAGCCGCAGTCGGCCGTGTATGTCATCGACGCCCTTGAAGCCGCGGCGGCGCTCGGCGCCAAGAACATCCTCATCGCCTTTTTCGGCAAAGGCGATCTGCGCTTGACCGACGCTGCCGGCCGGTTTATCGAAAAAAAGCGCGACGGCTGGAGCATCTATGAGCTCGACACCAAAAAGGTCACGCGCGTCGTAGAGGCGCTGCGCCAAATCGCGCCGCGCGCCGAGGATCTCGGTATAGCGCTCGGCCTCGAAAACACATTGACGGCGGAGCAGAACCTCGAAATCATCGACCGCATCGGCTCGCCCATGGCGCAAGTCTATTACGACATCGGCAACTCGACTCACTACGGCTATAACGTACCGGCAGAGATTCGCCGCTTGGGTAAAGAGCGCATCTGCGAGGTACACATCAAGGACTGGAAACGCTCGGTTTTCAGTTTGGAAAACGGTGAAGTGGACATGGCTGCTGCAGCCCGCGCCTTGGCCGACATCGGTTACGACAAGTGGTACTGCCTGGAGACCAGCGGCCGCGAAGGCCGATTCGTTGAGGATACGCGCGACAACGTCGCGTACGTCAAACGCGTCTTCGGCTGAAAAGTTAACCCTTTTAAAAGGAGGCTTCGGCAGAGAACAACAATGACGTTTGCATCGCACGGAGCTCAAAAAAGCATTTAAAACACACCTCCGTGTTCTCTGCGTCTCCGTGGCTGAAACAACCCTATCATTACGAGGTGCCGCATGAAACGACTCACCATTCTTTTCTGGCTTTTCGCAGCCGCCTGGGTTGCGGCGCAGACGACCGATCTCTTTGAGCTGGCAAAAATTCGCAAGGACATTAAAAGCAGGCGGGTGAGCAGTTACGACCGCAGCGGCGGCAACAACGACCGCCTAGAGCACATCTGCGACGGCGAAACCCGCAGCCTGTTTCAAGTGTCCGGCGCAGGGATGATCAATCATATCTGGATCACCATTGCGCCGCCGCCCGAAGAGCTCAGCCGCAACGACATCATTTTGCGTATGTATTGGGACGGCAACCCGTTCCCGTCCGTGGAATCACCGATCGGGCCGTTCTTCGGCCAAGGATGGAACGAAAGCTATCCCTTCTCTTCGCTGCCGCTGGCGGCCGGACCGGTGGACGGCCGCGCCATGGTCAGCTATTTCGTCATGCCGTTCGCCAAGGGCGCCAAAATCGAAGTAGAAAACCAAACCGGCAAAGAGATCGAGGCGTTCTATTATTACATCGACTATGTGGAGCTGCGCGAACTGCCGCCCGACATGGGGAGATTTTGCGCCTGGTACAATCATGAGCTGCCCGAAGCGCCGCCCGAGGGGGAAAACGAGTGGAACGCGCTTGGACCGCAGGGCAACAATCCCGACGGTAAACGCAATTATGTCTTTTTAGATGTCAAGGGCAAGGGGCATTTCGTGGGCGTCAATTATTACGTACAGTCGCCCGGCCCGATTTGGTACGGTGAGGGCGACGACATGATCTTTATCGACGGCGATCAGATCACCCTGCACGGCACCGGTACCGAGGACTATTTCAACACTTCCTGGTGCCCGCAGGTTTTGTTCAGCCATCCCTATTACGGCTATGCCCGCGTCAATCGGGACATCGGCTGGATGGGACGCACGCACGTCTATCGCTTTCATATCAACGATCCGCTCTATTTTGACAAGTCTTTTCGCCATACGATCGAGCACGGCCACAACAATTGTCTGACGCTGGATCTGGCCAGCGTGGCCTATTGGTATCAACAGCCGCCGCTGTCGCCGCTGCCGCCGATCCCAAATAAAGAGCAGCGCGCCTTCAAGCCGCTCAACGGTCTGTGGCAGATTCACCAATGGCGCAACGAGTGGCGCAAAGCCAAGGGCAACGACGGCAAACTATGGGGCAACGAGTAAGGAGTCGATGCACGAATGTTGACCAGAAGCTTGGACAAGGCGCGCGAAGCGTATAAGAGACGGGATGTCGAGGCGGGTCGGGCGGCGCATCTGCAGCCGCCCGAAGCGCATCGCGAGGAGCAGGGCAAATACATCAAAAGCCTGGTCTACGGCGGCTTGGACGGCATTATCACCACTTTTGCCGTGGTGGCCGGAGTAGCCGGAGCGTCGCTGTCGTCCGGCGTGGCGCTCATTCTCGGTGTCGCCAACCTGGTCGCCGACGGTCTGTCCATGGCCGTCGGCGACTATCTGAGCACGCGCGCCGAAAACGAGTACAAGGCCGCCGAACGGCAGCGCGAGGCCTGGGAGGTGGCGCACTTTCCCGAAGGCGAACGTTTGGAGATGGTTGAGTTGTATGAAGGAAAAGGAATTTCGCGAGCCGATGCCGAGGCCATGGCGGACATTCTTGCCAAATATCCGCGCGCGTGGGTCGAGGTGATGATGGCGGAAGAACTGGGACTGGTGGGAGAAGACGAATCTCCGCTGGCCAATGCCGTCATGACGTTCGTTTCTTTTGCGCTGTTCGGTTTTTTGCCGCTGGCGGCATTTTTTGCGGCGCCGGTTTTTGGTTGGGTGCAGGATCATTTATTTGCAACGGCTTCGATCATAACCGGCGCGGCTTTGTTTGTGTTAGGGGCGTTTAAGGTACGGATTACCGGCCAATCCTGGCTGCGTTCGGGATTCGAAATGCTGCTGGTCGGCGGTTTGGCGGCCGCGGCAGCGTACTTTATCGGGGACGTTTTGGCGGGGTGGGCAAAGATGTAGGGCAAGTTTTCAATTTGCGGTCTTCCGGCAATTTGCAAAATTGCCGAATGGACAATTTAGAAAATTGTTCTACGAGCTGACGCGTTTATTTTTAAAATTGAGCTGCACGCAGCACAAATTTTAAATTTGTTTCTTCCGGCGAAATTTGCAAAATTGTGTCCTAATTCATTTGAATATTTGCTGCTTTAGGAGCAAATATTTTGTTTGCTCTGCCCTCCTGCTATATAAGATGCGATGAATTCTCACATATTTGACAACGAGGGGTTATGCCGCAAATTTTTGACAACATCGAACGACGGTTGGTCGACGGGCTGACGGCGGTCATGGCACAAGCCGAGCAGGCGTCGTTCTGCATCGGCTATTTCAATCTACGCGGATGGAACGAGCTGGCCGACGTGGTCGACGGCCTGCAGGCCAAAGAGGGCGCCTGCCGCATCCTTATCGGCATGCATCGGCCGCCGGACGAAGAAGCGCGCCTACTGGCCGGTCTGCGCGGCGAGGAAACCGGTCCGGATGGGCCGACGGCGGCGCTGCTCCGAAAGCGCTTTACCGAGACATTCCACAAGCAACTGCAATGGGGCATTCCCACCAATCAAGCGCGTGAAGCGCTTCGCCGCCTGGCTTCCCAACTGCGTATCGGTCGTGTGCGGCTCAAAGCCTTTTTGCGCTACCCCTTACATGCCAAGCTGTACCTGATCCGCCGACAAGATGCCGCTGCCCCCCTGATCGGCTTTGTCGGCAGCAGTAATCTCACCCTGGCCGGAATATCCCTTCAGGGTGAACTGAACGTCGACGTTGTCGAGCAGGACGCGGCGGAAAAGCTGCAGCGCTGGTTCGAGGAACGTTGGAACGACGAGCAGGCCGTGGAACTTTCCTCAACGCTGGCCGATCTGATCGAAAAGTCTTGGGCCTGTCTCGAGGACGTCCGCCCCTATCTCATCTATCTCAAAATTGCCTATCACCTATGCGAAGAGGCGCGCCAAGGCGAAAAAGAGTTAAAGCTGCCCAAACCCTTTCAGAACGTGCTGCTCGATTTTCAAGCGGCGGCGGTGGCGCTGGTTGTCAAACGGCTTAACAAGCTCGGCGGCGTGCTGCTGGGCGATGTCGTCGGGCTTGGTAAAACGCTCATGGCGGCGGCCGTGGCGCGCATTCTGCAGGAAGACAACGATTCCTGGAGCACCCTCGTCATTTGTCCGCCCAAGCTCAAGCCGATGTGGGACACAGTGCTGCAGGAGTATGAAATCACCGGCAAAGTGCTGTCGCTCGGCCGCGTCGACCGTGAATTGCGCGATCTGCGCCGCTATCGATTGGTCATCATAGACGAAAGTCACAATCTGCGCAACCGCGAAGGCGTGCGCTACCGAGCCATCAAAGAATACATCGAGGAGAATGAATCCAAGGCGCTCCTGCTGACCGCCACGCCGTACAACAAACAGTTCCTTGATCTCAGCAATCAGCTTCGCTTGTTTATAGACGAAAATAAATCGCTGCACGTTCGTCCTGAGCGCTTCTTTCGCCTGTGGGCCGAGCAGGGCCGCGACGAAGCCGATTTCGTCGCCCGCTTTCAGGCACCGAGCGACTCCCTGCGCGCCTTCGAGGAGAGTCTCTTTCCCGAGGATTGGCAGGATTTGATGCGGCTCTTTCTCGTCCGCCGCACCCGTCAATTTATTCTGCAAAATTATGCTCAATTCGATCAAGAACGCCGCCGATATTTCGTGATGATGCAGAATAAGCGGTTCTATTTTCCGGTCCGCCGACCATTAAGCATCACTTTTCCAGTGGAACCTGACGACCTTTACGGCCGGCTGCTGCAGGAATCGGTCGTGGAAGAGATTGAACGGCTGAAGCTGCCGCGTTACGGCATGGCGGGCTATCTGGTGACCGACGCCGAGGCGCGCGCGGATACAAAACAGAAAACCGTCATTGCCAACCTGAACCGCGCCGGTCGTCGATTGATCGGTTTTTGCCGCACCAACCTCTTTAAACGACTGGAGTCGAGCGGCTACAGTTTTATGCTCTCCGTCGAACGGCACATCACCCGTAATCTCGTAACGCTCTATGCATTGCAGAATCGCTTACCCGTCCCCATCGGCACGCAGGACGCAGCGCTTCTCGATCCGGCGCTCAACGATTCGGATGAAGAATTTGCCGAGCCGGACGTCGAGACCGGCGAGACGACTCTGCCGGAGCCGACGCCGGAGGTCGGCAAGCGGGAAACACCGGCCGCAGCCTTCCGAGGTCATGCGGAGCAGGTCTACCGAAGGTACTCCAAAGACCTTAAAAAACGGTTCGATTGGCTGGATAGCGAATTTTTTCGACCCGAACTGATGCACGACCTCCAGGCCGACGTCGACGCACTACTGCGGATTCTTGAAAAAGCCGGCAACTGGGAGGTCGATCGCGATGCCAAACTCTGTAAATTGGAAAGCCTTTTGCGCCAAATCCATCCTCAAAAAGCCCTCGTGTTTACCCAGTTTGCCGACACGGCGCTTTATCTGAAAGAAGAGCTGTGCCGGCGAGGCCTGACGAATCTGGCCTGCGTAACCAGCGACGAGGGCGATCCGGTCGCTTTGGCCCGGCGATTCAGTCCCCATTCCAACGGCGGTTTGAAAAACGGCGAAAGCGAGCTGCGCATCCTTATCGCCACCGACGTTCTTGCCGAGGGTCAGAATCTGCAGGATGCCCATATTCTGATCAATTATGACCTGCCGTGGGCGATCATCCGGTTGATTCAGCGCGCCGGCCGCGTCGACCGTATTGGGCAGCAGCACGATACGATTACGGTCTACTCATTTCTGCCGGCCGACGGGGTCGAGCGCATCATCCGCCTGCGTCGTCGGTTGCTCGAAAGATTGACCCAAAACCAGGAGGTCATCGGTGCAGACGAGTCCTTTTTCGGCGAGGAAGCCGCACAAAAGCTGCGCGACTTGTATACCGAAAGAGCCGGTGTTTTGGATGACGATGAGGATCAGGATATCGATCTTGCCAGCCTGGCGCTGCAGGTATGGAACAGCGCTTCGGCGGCGGATCAGAAAGCGGCTGCGGAGCTGCCGCCGATCGTCGCCGGCGCGCGGCATCTCGGTGATGGAACGGCGGGTCTGCCCGGCGCGGTCACCTATCTCAAGTTTCCCGACGGCGCCGACGCGCTGGTACGGGTTGACGAAAAGGGCGACCTGATCTCGCAGTCGCTTGCGGCGATTTTTCGCGACATCGCCTGCGCGCCTGATGAACCCCCGGCGCCGCTTTATGAAGGCCACGACCGTCTCGTGGAGCTCTGCGCGCGCAAGGCCGCCGAGGAACAGGTCAAGCCGGAGGGGAAACTCGGTTCTATGCGCAGCGTCCGCCGCCGTCTCTATGAACGGTTGGACCAGATGCGCAAAAATTGGCAGCGGCAGCGGGAAGACCAGCTCCGAAAGCTCGACGCCGTCAACGCCCTCATTGATCTCATCTGGCGATTTCCGCTCACCTCTGCGGCGCAGGAGGCGATCCGACGGCAGATGCGCTTGGGTATCTCTGACGACGATCTGATCGAGCTGCTGCAGAAAAGGATGGAAGATGAAAATCTGTGTCGAATTATGGAAGAAGAAGCTGCGGCCGAGCCGCAAATCATTTGCTCCCTCGGCCTGCGGCCGAAAAAGCAGAGGAGCGACGCATGAACTGCTCTCCCGAAAGCGTTCGCAGCCGATTGGATGAAGGACTGACGCGGGAAAACCTGGGCAAGTTGTTCCTCGAGACTTTACACTGGGGCAAACCGAGCGACGCCGCCCCCAAGTGGATTATCCTTGATAGATTGCCCGACCGCCTGCTTGCCGAGCCCATCGCGCAGATCGCCGGTGTGCCGGTTTATTACGTCGATTGGCCGGGTGAAACGCTTCCCGGCGTTACGCTGCGACGCCAAGTTCACAATCGGTTGGCTTTTATCGGCGCCGAACACCTCGTGTGGTATGTGAAAGGGCCGCAAGCCGCTCTTACCTTTGCCAGGCGCCGCAGCGACGGTAAAACCGAATTACGCACCCTGCCTTATCAAATCGGTTCGCCTGCCCGCACGACGGTCGAGCAGCTCGCGAAACTCGCTTTTTCCTTCGATGAACTCGGTCCTGAAGGCCGACCGCCGATCAGCATTGTCATCGACAAACTTAATGCCGCCTTTGACGTCCAGGCGGTCACCAAAAAGTTCTTTGAGGAAATCGCCAACTGGTATTTCTGGGCGCGCGGGCACGTCGTCTTTCCGATGCCCAAAGGCGAAAAGAACCCCGAGGCGTATCTCTCGCAAAGTCTCATCCGCCTCATCACCCGCCTGATTTTCTGCTGGTTCATCAAGCAGATGGGATTGATTCCGCGGGAACTGTTCGATCTGCAGACCCTGTCGCGTCTGCTCAAAGACGGCGAGAATCTGGAAGAGAGCAACCGGACTATTTTTTACAAAGCCATTTTGCAAAACCTGTTTTTTGCGACGCTGAACCAGGAAATCGACAAACGCCAATTCCGCAAGCGCAACAAGGATCCGCGCGGCCGCAACCCGCACCGCGGCATTACGAATCTCTATCGCTATGAAGATCTGTTCGCGGATCCTCAGGCCTTTATAAAGCTGGTCGAGCGCATCCCGTTTCTCAACGGCGGGCTGTTTGAGTGTCTGGATCAAGTCTATCGCGCTGAGGAGAATCGGCCCGATGTGCGCATCGACGGCTTTTCCGATCACCCGAAAAACCCGCTGTCGGTGCCCGATTTTCTTTTCTTCGGCAAAGAACGAACCGTGGACCTTTCGGGGGCTTACGGCGAAGCCAGGTACAAGCGCGCCGTCGTCCGGGGTCTGATCCATATTTTTAACCGTTACAACTTTACCGTCACCGAATCTACGCCTTTAGATCAGGAGGTTGCGCTCGATCCTGAAATGGCGGGCAAGATATTCGAGAATCTTTTGGCGTCCTACAATCCGGAAACCGCCACCACCGCGCGCAAGCAGACGGGCAGCTTTTACACGCCGCGGGAAATCGTGGATTATATGGTGGATGAGAGCCTTATTGCGTATTTGAAAGGGAAGTTGGGGGAGTCAAATTCGAGAGGCTTGGAGGGGAACAACTGTACTCCAGCCAACTCCAAGGGGGAGGAACCTCTCCCCCGGCCCCTCTCCGAAGGAGAGAGACCTCTCCCCCGGCCCCTCTCCGAAGGAGAGGGGAGGAAGCTCACTCCCGGCCCCGCTCCTAAAGGAGAGGGGGGAAATTTCACCCCCGGCCCCGCTCCTAAAGGAGAGGGGAGGGTTTTTTCTAACAATCTGTGTTTGAATGCTGGGGCGTGCAAGTTGCCGCCGCGCTATATGACGACAGATTCTGCAACATGGAGGCATCTTAAGCCTTTAGCGCGCGGGCTGCGTCGGGAGCAGACGGAAGCGGAGAATATTTTGTGGCAGCGGCTGCGGAACAGGCAACTCGGCGTGAAATTCAGACGTCAGCATGCTATTGGGGAGTTTATTGTTGATTTTGTGTGTTTGGAGCGGCGTCTGGTGGTGGAGGTGGACGGAGGGATACACAAGCAGCAAAAAGAGTATGATGAGGAGCGATCTCGAATTCTCGCGGCGTTGGGCTTTAGAGTCATCCGTTTTTGGAATGATGAGGTCATCAACAACCTCGAGTACGTTCTGGCGGCCATTGAAGAAGCCATTAGGGAGCCTCTTGCTGGAGAAGAAGCGATCTATGGGGAGGGGGGAAATGAGACCCCATCCCCGGCCGATCTCGGGCGGGGAGCAACCCCACCCCCTACCCCTCCCCGAAGGGGAGGGGTAGTTTTGGCGGCGGTTCATTTCGACCCCACAACCCCACCCCCAACCCCTCCCCAAAAGGGAGGGGAGAATGAGACGGAGGCGGAGTCGGCTTTGAGCAATAATCTCGAAGCCCGTCTGCGTCATCTGCTGGCTTATCACGATGAGCCGCATCAGTTCAGTCCGGAGGAAGCGGAGACGCTGATTGCGGCGATCGACAATCTCAAGGCCCTTGATCCGGCCTGCGGCTCCGGCGCTTTCCCGATGGGACTGCTGCACAAGCTGGTGCATCTCCTCGGCAAACTTGATCCGCGCAACGAACAGTGGAAGGAGCGGCAGATCGCCCGTGTGCGTGATGCCATGACCGCGGCGGAAAAGATCGAAGACGCGGCCATCCGCGAACGATCGCTCAAAGAACTCGAAAGCCAAATCGAGAGCATCGAGGACGCCTTTGCGCGCGGCGAACTCGACTACGGACGCAAGCTCTACCTGATCGAGAACTGCATCTACGGCGTGGACATTCAGCCCATTGCCGTGCAGATTGCCAAAATGCGTTTTTTCATTTCGCTGACGGTGGAGCAGAAAGTCGATCCGACCGCGCCTAATCTCGGCATCCGGCCGCTGCCCAATCTGGAGACCAAGTTTGTCGCCGCCAACACGCTCATCGGTGTGGAGCGGCCGGCGCAGGGGGTGCTGCGCAACCCGGAGATCGACGCCAAGGAGGCCGAGCTGCGGCGCATACGGGAGCGCCACTTTACCGCGCGCACGCCGGCGGCCAAGGCGCGGCTGCGCGAGCAGGACGCGAAAATCCGCGCCGAGATCAGCGAGCTGCTGCGCCAGGACGGCTTTCCGCGCGAGACGACCGAAAAACTTGCGGCGTGGGACCCCTACGACCAGAACGCCTCCGCCGACTTTTTCGATCCGGAGTGGATGTTCGGCGTGCGGGACGGGTTCGATATCGTGATTGGGAATCCGCCGTACCTGGAGTCTCGGAGCCATGCTTTTTCTAATGAAATGAAAACAAAGCTATTGGATGCAATTCAACGACGCTGGCGTGGCATTGAAGTTTTATCTTATATCACGCGAGGAGCTGATCTGCTCGTATTCTTTCTTGAAACCAGTCTTTCACTGATTCATCCTCAAGGAATTGTCGTTTTAATTACGCAAAACGCTTGGTTAGATACAGATTATGGCAAACATTTTCAGGAATTCTTGCTGCGGACAACACACGTTAGCTTAGTGGTGGACAGTGATTTCAAACATTTCAAAAGCGCCTATGGCCCAAACATTAATACTGTAATTACATTTTTTAAAGGGCGCAAACCTGAACCACAAAAAGCAATCACTTTTGCGAGATTTACAGGTCAATTTGATGCCGGTTTGCTTCCATCATCAGGCGATACAATTAATAAAGCGCTCGCAAATGTAAAATTTCTACAATATAGGTACGATTCACCGACGCTACAAAAAACAAAATGGGGGATTTTGCTATCGTTGGAAGACACTGCTTTAGATTTGCTTTCTATTTTAGAAAAGTGCGCTACGCCAATAGAGCACATTTCTATAGCAAGCTTCTCTGTCGGGCAAGGGCTGAATTTAACAAAGGAATATTTTTTGAATGATATCCAGATAAAAAAATTATCATTCATACGCAAGGCAATGATTCCGATCTTTACTTCAGTAGATGGAGCCCCATTTCAAATAATCAAAACATGTCAATACCTGGCCGATACCCGGCGATTGAATAAAGAAGAATTGGAGGAACTTCGAAAGCATGGCATTGCATCTTTTGATCCCAGCGCTACGAAAAAGACTCCACCGGTGCTAATACTCCCGCGTGGGATTGGAAGACATTTTTGCGCTATCAATAGAGCAAAAGCATATTCAGCAAGTGCTGTTGATATTTACGCAAAGGAAAGCTCAATTAATGAAGATATGTTACTAAATCTCTGGATAATATTAAATTCTTCTATAACATGGTTAATGCGAGAAGTTTCCGGACGGAAAAATTTAGGTGGCGGAATGTTAAAAGCAGAAGCAACAGATTTAGCTTCTCTCCCATTATATATGGACCTCGGGGAAAAACGCTCAATCAAAAAAATTGCTGAGAAACTATGGGCTCGTGAAGCTCTCGATCCAATTTTAGAACTTGAAACTGAGGAACATCGTGCAATAGATGCGCTTGTTTTTGATTCTCTTAATTTAAGTGAAAAAAATCGAAAACAAATCCTTGACAGCCTAAAAAAGAAACTTATCGAGCGTACAAGCAAAGCCAAGACATAAAAAAATTTGGCGTATTATGCCCTATCTAGGAATTTTATTTTAGCGCGAGATCGACCAACACGTCTACCGTCTCTACGGCCTGACGCCGGAGGAGATTAAAATCGTGGAGGAAGGGGCGGGAAAATGAACTTTCGCTTCTCCAAGCATGCCGAATCGGAAATGGAATTACGGGGGATTCCGCGCGAGCAGGCGGATGAGGTACTGCTCCGGCCCCAGCAGATTGTTTAGGAGCGGCCGCCCCTAAAGGCATATCAGTCGCAGGTGAACGTCGGGGGTAAAATGATGCTGCTGCGCGCCATTGTGAATGATACCGTAGAACCTGCCGTTGTGGTAACCGTTTACCGTACAAGCAGAATCAGCAAATATTGGAGACAGCCATGAAAATAACTTATGATCCGGAAGTGGACGTGCTGCGGATCCTTTTCCGCAACGTCCCCATAGAGGAAAGTGACGAGGACAAGCCCGGAATCATTCTCGACTATGACAAGGACGGCAATCTTGTCGGAATGGAGATTCTTGACGCCTCAAAACGTACTGATAATCCTTGGGCAATCGACTTTACCGTAACGGAGCCTGCCTCTGTCGTCTGCGAAAAGCCGAAAAAATATGGTTCATAAACTTGTACCGCGGGCAAACCTTTAGACCCCTGGAAGGCAGAAAATGGGGGGTGTTGCCGGCAACAGAAGCATCGGATGCGGCGCATATGCTGCCCCTCCGGCCTGACGTCGGAGGAGATCAACATCGTCGAGGAGGAGACAGATTGAAAATGCCTGATCGTTGTTTTTAGGATTAGCGTCTTTTCAAATGCCGATTTTAAACGCCGAGAGCCGGAAAACGGCGTATAAAGCGGCGGTCCATCTTGAATGCAACCGGCGGGGAAAACGAGAGTCGGTAGCGCAAGTTATAAACTTGCGCTACAGCGGCGCCTCATGCAAAGAGACGCCGCAAATTTTCTGCAGATTACTGTTTTTTCTTTAGCAAAAATTGTGTATTCTGAAGCTTGATTTCTGGAAAATGGTGGGCTAGTATCCGCGGGGAATACAGTAACATGGAAGGCAGGAGAACCATGCGGCGCGTTATCGCAGCGTTTTTCATCGTTATCGGCTTTTCGGCAATCGTCCGGCATCCGCTTTGGGCGCAGACCAAGACCCTGCTGAACGTTTCCTACGACCCGACGCGCGAGCTGTATCAAGAGTTCAACAAAGTCTTTGCCGATTATTGGTTCAAAAAGACCGGCGAA
>JAPDQV010000005.1:0-15632 GCA_034505495.1 candidate division KSB1 bacterium
GCCGATGCAGCGCAATTCGCCGCGCGCCAACGCAGGCTTGAGCATATTGGAGGCGTCAATGGCGCCTTCCGCCGCGCCGGCACCGACAAGCGTATGAATCTCGTCGATGAACAGAATGATCTGTCCGTCGGACTCGGCGATTTCACGCAGCACCGCCTTTAGCCGCTCTTCGAACTCGCCGCGAAACTTGGCGCCGGCTATCAGCGCGCCCATATCGAGCGCCATAATGCGCTTGGATTTCAAGTTTTCCGGCACATCGCCCTGAATGATGCGGAAGGCCAACCCTTCGGCGATGGCCGTTTTCCCAACGCCGGGCTCACCAATCAGCACCGGATTATTTTTGGTCCGGCGCGATAGAACCTGCAGAACCCGTCGAATTTCCTCATCGCGGCCGATCACCGGGTCCAACTTGTTGCGCCGCGCCAAATCATTCAAGTCGCGCGCATACCTTTTGAGGGCCTGATACTTTTCCTCGGGGTTCTGGTCGGTTACCCGCTGCGATCCGCGCAACTCTTTCAACACCTTGAGGATGAGATCGCGGGAAATGCCGTGCTGCCGCAGCAAATCACCGGCGGCAGTTCTATCTTCGCACATCGCCAAAAGCAAATGCTCGGTGCTGACGAATTCATCCCGCAGTTGATTAGCCTCGCGCAGCGCGCCTTCGAACAGCTTGTTCAAGTCGGATGACAAATACAGCTGTCCCACGCCGCCGGAAACTCGGGGCAGACGCTCAATGGCCTGTCTCGCGCGCGAGAGCATCATCTCCGGATCGGCGCCGATTTTTTTCACAATCGAGCGGGCAATACCTTCCGGAACTTCCAAAAGCGCCGCCAGCAGATGCACCGGTTCGATCTGCTGATGACCGGCTTCGGAAGCCGCCTGCTGCGCCCGCTGCAGCGCCTCCTGAACTTTTATGGTCAGTTTATCTATGGATATCATACTCTATCTCTCCTTCGTTAAAAAGGCGAGACCGAAGCCTCGCCTTTTTCATATTTATCTGCAATCCCCCACCGAAAGATGTGAAGGTTTTTTTTGCTGCTTTATTTTTTATCGTCGACAACCTCAAAGTCGGCCTCTTCGGCATCGCTCTTACCGGCTGAAGAACCGGATCCGCCGGAACTCTGACCGGCTGAGGCCCCGGCAGCCGCATACATCTTTTGCGCCGCCTGGCCCATGACCTGGTTCAGCGCCTCCAGCGCGGATTTGATTTCGTCGATGCTCGTGCCTTTTACGGCTTCTTTCAACCGACCGACTGCCGCCTCGACGCGATTGCGCGTTTCAGTATCTAATTTGTCGCCGTTTTCGCGCAGGAATTTCTCTGTTTCATAGGCGGTCTGATCGGCGCGGTTGCGCGTGTCGATCTCCTCGCGCCGCCGCTTATCTTCCGCCGCATGCATCTTGGCGTCGTTCACCATGCGCTCGATCTCTTCTTTAGTCAAGCCGGTGGACGCTTCGATGCGGATGGACTGCTCGCGATTGGTCGCTTTGTCCTTTGCGGTTACTTTCAAGATGCCGTTGGCGTCAATGTCGAAAGTGACTTCGATCTGCGGCACGCCGCGCGGCGCAGGCGGGATGCCGTCCAAATGGAAGCGGCCGAGCGTACGGTTGTCCGCCGCCATTTCGCGCTCACCCTGTACGACGTGAATTTCCACCGAAGTCTGGTTGTCCGCAGCCGTGGAAAAGATCTCCGACTTGCGGGTCGGAATGGTCGTGTTCTTGGGGATCAGCTTGGTGGTTACGCCGCCGAGCGTTTCGATGCCCAGAGACAGCGGCGTCACATCCAGCAGCAGCACGTCCGAGACTTCGCCCGCCAACACGCCGCCCTGAATGGCAGCGCCGATCGCCACAACTTCATCCGGGTTGACGCCCTTGTGCGGTTCCTTTCCGAACAGTTCGCGAACCAGCTGCTGCACTTTGGGCATACGGGTCGACCCACCGACCAACACCACCTCGTCGATGTCGGCCGGCGTCAGGCCGGCATCCTTGAGCGCAATCCGGCAGGGTTCCAGCGTCCGCTGGAACAGATCGTCGCACAACTGTTCGAACTTGGCCCGCGTCAGCGTCATGTTGAGATGTTTCGGGCCGGTATCCGTGGCCGTAATGAACGGCAGATTGATTTCGGTCTGCGTCAGCGTGGAGAGCTCGCACTTGGCCTTTTCCGCAGCCTCCTTCAGGCGCTGCAACGCCATCGGATCGCGCGAAAGATCAACGCCCTCCAGCTTTATGAACTCGTCGACCATCCAGTCGATGATTCGCTGATCGAAATCATCACCGCCCAAGTGTGTATCGCCGTTCGTGGACTTGACTTCAAAGACGCCGTCGCCGATCTCGAGAATCGAGATGTCGAACGTTCCACCGCCCAAGTCGAACACGGCAATTTTTTCGTTCTTCTTTTTATCGAGGCCGTAAGCCAGTGAAGCGGCCGTCGGCTCGTTGATGATCCTCCGAACGTTCAAGCCGGCGATTTCTCCCGCCTCCTTCGTGGCCTGTCGCTGGCTGTCGTTAAAGTAGGCGGGAACCGTAATGACCGCATCGGTCACCTTTTCGCCCAGGTAATCTTCGGCCGTCTGCTTCATCTTTTGCAGAATCATGGCGCTGATTTCCTGGGGCGTATACTCTTTATCGTCTATCTTGACGCGCGCCACATCATTGGGGCCCGCGACGACTTTGTACGGCACCTCTTCAATCTCGCGCGTCACCTCACTGTAGCGGCGCCCCATGAAACGTTTGATGGAATAGATGGTCCTCTGCGGATTGGTGATCGCCTGCCGTTTGGCAACCTGACCGACAAGACGCTCACCGGTCTTTGTAAAAGCAACCACAGACGGCGTGGTACGACCGCCTTCGCTGTTCGGAATGACCACAGGCTCGCCGCCTTCCATCACGGCGACGCACGAATTGGTCGTGCCTAAATCTATCCCGATGATTTTTCCCATTAAAAATCCCTCGCTTTCCTTTAATTCGTTGTTCAATTTTGCCGCTGAACTTGCAATCCTTGTGCCGCAAATTAGGCAAAACTCTAAAAGCATTTATCTCTATACAAAACAGGCTCATAGACGATGACTGTCTATGAGCCTGTTTAGGACTATTAGCGTGATAACGTCAGGAGACCGTCAGTCAGTCCTTTTTTTCTGCCACTTTGTCTGTACTCTTGGCCGATTCTTTTTTACCATTGCCGTTCTTTTTATAATCCGTAATGTAAAAGCCCGTGCCTTTGAAAATAAGACCGTTTCCCAGACCGATCAGCCTCCTGACCTCGCCGCCGCATACAGGGCATTCCTTGAGCGGTTCGGCTTTAATGGACTGAAAGGCTTCAAAAATGTGTCCGCATGATTCGCACTTGTACTCATAAGTCGGCATAATTCAATCACCTCTGCATAGTTACTTTTTCTCACGCGGCGCTCGTACGGCGACGAACATACTGTTGTTTCCTCTTTTGATGCGAAAAAGTACCACTTCGCCGGGTTTAACCTCATTGATCACACTGTTGAACTGCCGTACGTTGGTCACTTGACGGCGATTGACCTCTTTGATCAGATCGCCGACGCGAATCCCTTGTCGGTCCGCAGGCGAGTTGTTGACCACTCGGACCACCAATACGCCTTCCTCGTCATAATTCGTACCCAAGCGGCGCTGTGTTTCCGCCGTCAAATTGGCAACTTCGAGACCCAGGGTGTTTCCTTTTGTCCCCTTCTGAGTGTCCTCGGCAAATGTATCCGGCCGTTCACCCAACTTGACGCTCACGGTCTTTTCTTTTCCGTCGCGCCAAATTGTCAGGGTCACGCGGGTGCCCGGCGCCATCGCAGCAATGGTGTTCATCAGCATTGAAGAGTCGCGGATTTCCTTATCGTTTACTTTCAGAATAACATCGCCGTTTCTCAAACCCGCTTCTTCTGCCGGACTGTTTTCCGTTACCTGGTTGACCAGGGCGCCGCGAGGCTTATCCAGCCCGAAAGCTTCCGCCGTCTCTTCGCTGACGTTGCCGATGTAAACACCCAGCCAGCCTCGAGTCACCCGGCCCTTTTCGATCAGCTGCTTCATGACATTTTTGGCCAGGTTGATGGGAATAGCAAAGCCTATCCCCACATTGCCGCCGGAGGTGGAAAAGATCATCGTGTTGATGCCGACCAGCTCGCCCTTGAGATTGACCAACGCACCCCCGCTGTTGCCCGGGTTGATCGCCGCATCCGTCTGGATAAAATCCTCGAAACTAATCTCTCCGCGCGTCAACCCGCTGCGGCCTTTGGCGCTGACGATGCCCGCCGTCACCGTTTGATCCAGCAGCTCGCTGAAGGGATTGCCGATGGCCAACACCCATTCCCCCACCTCCAGTTCGTCGGAATCGCCCATCTTGATCGGGGTCAGGTTTTTGGCGTCGATCTTGATGACCGCCAGGTCGCTCTGCGGGTCACGCCCGATGATTTTTGCGTCGTAGGCGCTGGTGCCGATGGTCACCTGTAGTTCATCGGCATTCTCAACAACGTGATTGTTGGTGAGAATGTAGCCGTTTTCATCGACAATGACCCCAGAGCCTAGTCCTTGCCGAATCTGTTCCTCCGGCACATTGAAAAATTGGCGCCAAAACTCCGGTACATCGGTGCGTACCGTTGCCGTGCTCTTTATCGTCACTACCGAGGGCTTGACTTTTTTGGCCACTGCCGCAAATCCCTTGCTCATCGTCTGCAGTGAAGCCACAGAAGGATCAGACGACAAGTCATCGGTCCTCGAGGTTGAAAAGACTCTGTCTTCAGCGGCCACGGAACCTTTGGGCAGATTCCAGTTAGCGGCTATGATCAACCCGGCAATCACGCCGAGAAAAACACCGAATAGAACGATCAGAAGCACCTGTCTGTTTTTCATTGCTCTGTCTCCCAAAATTTTTCATCCGCTATTGGATGCAAATCAAACGCAAAAGATATAAAAGAGTTTCTTATCTCTTTAACTGCAGCTCTTCGGCCAGCTGCATCAACAGCGATTTGGCTTTCGGCGAAAGGTGCGTGGGGATAACGACGTTCACTTCCACATAGTGATCACCCTTGACGCCCTCTTTTTCCAGTCCGAAACCTTTAAGCTTGAATTTTTTGCCCGGCTGAGTACCGGAGGGAATTTTGAGATCGACCTCGCCGCGCTGATAGGTTTTGACGCGCACCTTGCCGCCCAAAGCTGCAGTCACCATATCTACATCCGCTTTGCTGAAAAGATCCAGCCCGGAGCGGGTAAAATAAGGATGGGGAGCAACCCGCACAGTGAGGATCAAATCACCGGCAACGCCGCCGAATCCTCGTCGGCCCTGCCCGCGCAGAATGATTTTTTTGCCGTCCTCAATAGCCGGTGGAATTCGAACGGAAATCTGCCTGCCTTCCACCGAAATGACTTGTGTGCCGCCTACTGCGGCAACATCGAACGGCACTGTTATTTCCGCCGTAATGTCTTCGCCCATGGCCGCGGATGATCTGCCGAAATCGGCACGTCCGCCGAAAAATTCGGAAAAGAGATCCCCAAAGCCGCCGAATCCGCTTGCCTTCCTCCCGCCGGTTGCCCGATTGAAAATAGAGCCGAGATCCTCGAAATGAATATCGAAATGACTGCCGAAGCCGCCTCCGAAACGCCGCATTTGATCATATTGCGCCCGCTTCTGAGGATCGCTCAGCACGGAATAAGCCTCGGCAATATCCTTGAACTTTTCTTCGGCAACCTTGTCCCCACGATGTCTGTCGGGATGATATTTTTTTGCCAGCTCCCGATACGCTTTTTTGATCGTCTCTTCGTCGGCGGTTTCGGGAACTCCGAGTATGTCATAGTAATTCTTTTCAACCATCTTGCACCTCTTTGGCACCCTTGGCTTTAGCGGTAATCACTTTTGCCGGACGCAAAAGAGCATCGTCTAATAAATATCCCTTCTGCCAAACCCTGACTATATTACCTTCCGGTATTTGATCGCTCTCTTCCATCATCACCGCTTCATGAAAGTGGGGGTCAAACGCTTCACCTACAGGATCGAGCTCTTTCAGCCCCTTGTCTTTCATGATGGACATCATCTTTTGATAGATCATCCGCACTCCGTCAATTACAGAGTTGGTTTCTCCCTCGTGATGATGGAAAAAGATGTTGAAATCATCAATAACCGGCAGCAAATCGGCCACAATCTGCCGAGCAACCTGACGACGCCGCTCTTCCAATTGCTCTTCCATGCGTCGCCGGTAATTGATAAACTCTGCACGGCAGCGCAGCCATTGATCATAGTAATCGACTTTATCTTCTCCCGAAGCGACTTCCGAACCCTGCACCTCACTTTCGGCACGGGGCTCATTGATCGACTCGTTCTTGATTTCGGTTTCGATTTGCTTTTCTTCCTGTTCCGCCATTTACACCTCACCTTGATTTATGACAATATGCGTCTGTCGACATGCAACTGTTGTGCCGTAAAGTTTGGAACATTTTTATCTATTTATTTTTAAAGCGATAACAGACTATGCCACAAAGCTGAACAGCTTTTGTTTTGAAAAATATACTGCCAAATTGACAGAGTGAATGATAGAATTGCGTCGAAAGCGGTTCAAAATGATGAAGGGGACTAGGAGAACGCAACTTTTCTCCCAGTCCAAACCGGTTCAGTCGTTTCGCCCCCGAATCATCAAGAGACGGATCAGCTGAAGAATCGCCATGGCGGCGGCGGCAACATAAGTGAGTGCGGCGGCCTTGAGCACCTGCCGTGCGCCTTCGATCTCGTGCTGCTTCAGATAGCCGTTGCCGGCGAGCTGTACGAGAGCCCGACGGCTGGCATTGAACTCAACCGGCAGGGTGATGACCTGAAAGAGAACGGCGCCGCCGAAAAGGAGAATGCCGATATCCATCAACACACGGAATGCAGAAACAAACAAGCCGATGAAAAACAGCCAAATGCCCCAGGTCGAGCCGAAATTGGCCAAAGGAAAAATGGCATTGCGAAAACCCAAGGGTGCATAAGAGGTCGCGTGTTGAATGGCATGCCCCGTTTCATGTGCTGCGACGGCAATCGAAGCCAGCGAAGTCCCGCTATAGTTTTCGCTCGACAGGCGCAGTTTTTTCGCGCGCGGGTCATAGTGGTCGGTCAAGGTTCCTGCCACCGGTTCCACCTCGACGTCGCTGATGCCGTTGCGCAGCAGCAGATTTTTAGCCGCCTGAGCCCCGGTCATTCCGCTCGAGGAGGGCACACGACTCCATTTTGCATAAGCACTTCGCACAGCATACTGGGCATACAAGCTCAAAATAAATGCCGGTATCAATATGATCATCGTTGCATCCATAGGCAGAAACATGATGAATCCTCCTAAATTTCGATTGCTAACGTATTACTTTGTTCGCCGGGGAAAGTTCCGCGGACGAGGGGTAATTAAAGATATGCCGGCGGCAACCAAAGGCCATCCGGGGATCACCGGTAAAATTACACCCGCTAATCCCGTCAGGATGAGAGGCGGCGCCGCCCAAATTTTCGTACGGTTGAAACGCCTTATTTTGCCGCGAAAAGATTCTTTTTTCATTTCGATCACTTTAAAATAAACTCTGCAGAACCCAAATAGTCACCGCGTGTTGTTCGAATATCGACTTGCCAAATGCCGGTTTTTTCCGGTGACATATTCAGCCGCGTCCAGGCAACCGGACGACGCCCCCCCTGCACTTTTGCCTTCAGCTGCGCGATGGTAACGTCGCGATGTTTCCAATAAAAAACCACTTCCTGCGGAGCAGGCGGGGCGAACTCGGCAAAGCAGTAGAGATAGTCAATATATTTACTAAAGACGCCTTTGGCCAACAGCGGTTTAAGCATTTCTTCGTCAATGTCGATGCACACCACGGCAGAACGAAAAGAAAGCGCTGCCGCACCGGCTTCTTTTTGGTACGGCGAATCGGCAACCGTTGCCGAATTGGTCTTTGCCGCCGTTTGGGTTGCCGGAGTTTCCTCATCCTTGAGATGGCGGTAGACGAAGATAAATCCGACAATCAACAGAATCAGCTCAAAGAACCAGACAATGCTGCGGCTGCGGCTGCTGCTTTTTGCCGGCTTTTCATCGTGACTCATTCGCTCTCCTTCTCATTGATCGCTCCGCACCAAAGCCCGCTTCGTCATAGGTTTGTTAAGGTACTTGGTCATGGTTAAAGTGTTGCCGTTGATCGGATCGATCTGATAGTCGATCTCGTCCATGGCGCGACGAATAATATGCAACCCCATTCCCCCGCCGGTCCCTTTTTGCGCCGCAGCCGACAAATCGAAATCCTGCATATGTTGCACCTTAAAGCCGCGCCCATAATCAATGACGCGTACAACCAACCGATCGGCAAAAGTCTCCACCTCGACAACGATCAGCTGTTGCATTCGCGCCGTCCGCGTATGTTGAACGGCATTGAGGCAAGCCTCATAAACGGCAATCTTGATGCGGCTGATCTCGTTTTCTGAAAAGCCGATGCGCTTTGCTTCCGCCGTCGCTAAATCTGTCGCCAAATAGATCGCTTTCTCATCATACGGCAACTCGATCCGCCGGAGGCTGTGAAACGAATCATCACGAGCGGCATCATCGACCGTATCGGGCGCCGTTTCTTCTTCCCCCATTACAGTGACGGACAAGTATCGTTTCGGATTAAAAGTCAGCAGATCCTCCAACGCGGAAGGCCGCAGATTGATCACCTTGACGTCACCCGCATTCCGCCGCGCTCTTGCCGTCATTTCGAGCAGCAAGACAATCATCTCGGTGGAAAGCGATTTGATGGCGGCGAAATCCACCACCAAAGTTTGCCGCGAGGATTTTTCAAATGCAGAGAAAGCGCCTTTTAATTCGCTGCATAGATCTGCATCACCGCCGGCAGGCAATTTAAGTAAAAGCGATCCGTTATTTTCGGACAATTTCGACTTCATCCATTTTCCGCTGTTTTGCTGATAATTTAATCATTTTTTCTCAACTTTTATGCCGATTTTTTGCTTCACCCGCCAGTTTGCGACGAACCACTTTGCCGACAAAGTTTTTCGGCAACGCATCGACAAAGACCACGCTGCGCGGTAGTTTATAAGCAGCCAGTTTTTCTCGGCAGAATTTGAGAAGCGCCTCGGTGTCAACGGCTTTTTTAGCGCGACACTTGATATAAGCGCGAATCGTTTCCCCGTAATAATCATCCGGAACACCGACCACGGCGCTCTCCTCGATGTCCGGGTGACTATTGATTACCGCCTCTACTTCTGAGGGATAGACGTTCAGACCGCCGACCAGAATGAGATCCTTTTTTCGTTCAACAATATAGAAAAATCCCGACTCATCCATCTTGGCTAAATCGCCGGTGCAAAGCCAACCTTCGGAATCGAGCACCTGAGCTGTTTCAGCCTCATTTTCATAATAACCGGCCATTACCTGCGGCCCGCGTACCTGCAGCTCGCCGATTTCTCCCACCGGAACCGGTCGGCGCGTCTTGATGTCGACGATGCGGGCTTCGGTTCCGGGCAAAGGCAATCCGATGCTGCCGGGCCGATCCTCGCCGTTTACCGGATTGCAGTGCGTTATGGGCGAGGCTTCAGTCAATCCGTAACCTTCGATCAATCTGCAGCCGGTGGTCGACTCAAAGGCCGCTTTCAGTTCAATCGGAAGGGGGGCTCCTCCGCTCACGCAAGTGCAGGAAAGGCGCCCCTTTACCTTTCGCGAACCCAACTCATCCAACAAAGCCCGGAACATAGTGGGCACTCCGGCAAAAATCGTCGGTTGACGCTTCTGCAAAAGGCGCAGGACTCGCGCGGCTTTGAACCGCGGCTCCAGCACCAGAGCCGAACCCGTCGTCATCGCCAAGTGATGGCAGGCGGTCATGCCGTAGCTGTGAAAAAAGGGCAAAACTCCCATAATGACTTCTCGTCCGCTGCGCATTCCGAGCCAGGCTTGCGTCTGGCGAACATTGGCGACCAAATTTCGATGCAGCAACAAAACCGCCTTCGGCTTACCGGTTACACCTCCGGTAAAAAGCATGACCGCCGGATCGTCCGGCGAAACGGTGACCGGTGAAGGAGTAGGAGGACTCTTGAGCATTTGTCGAAATGCAAGACTGGCAGGAAGGCTCTTGGCCGCGGTGCGGGAAACGGCAGCGCGGAACCAAAAGAAAAAGCGCGGCCCAGTCGGCATGAATTCGCTCAAAGAGGTGAAGACGACTTTACCCTTATGCCGTTCGAACGCCCCCTCCAAGCGACGATGAAGCTGAGCAAAAGTAATGATCACAAAAGGCCGACAGGAAGCAATCAGAAATTCCAATTCGGCAGAAGAACAGAGCGGATTG
Source organism: candidate division KSB1 bacterium (assembly GCA_034505495.1). NCBI lineage: Bacteria > Pseudomonadati > Candidatus Zhuqueibacterota bacterium. The sequence goes on from JAPDQV010000005.1 coordinate 10,282, forward strand.
AGCGGCGTCACCACGGCGCCGATGCGCAGCGTTGCCCAATAGGCGATCAAGAACTGCGGAATGTTCGGCAAAATCAGAGCGACGCGATCCCCTTTGCGAACACCCTCTTCCTGAAGCGCACGGGCGAAATGGTCAATATATTGCTGGAGCCGTCTAAAAGTGATTTTTTTGCCGAAATAAATCAATGCCGTCTCGCTGCGATGCTCCTCCGCCGCGGTTGCGAAAAGCTCATACAGATTTTGCGGCGGAAATTTCAATTCAGCGGGTACGCCATGGTCGTAGAAACGAAGCCACGGTTTGCTCTCGTACGGATTTTCCGAGCGCGTATTCTTTAACGGCAAGGCAATTTGTTCCGGAATCAATCGTCGAATGCGGTTTATTATTTTTACAAAAAATTTCATAGCACCCTTTATGCAGCACCATAATTTGGAAACACCCTTATTCCCGGCTCCCCCTTAAGAGGACATTTGAATTCACAAATGCCGCAGCCGATGCAAAGCTCCGAAACCACGTACGGCAGTCTAACGCAACGCGATTTTCCGTTTTCCATAATCGTTGTTTCCGTGAACCGAATGGCTTTTTCCGGTACGGGACAATGCTCTTCGCAAACAAGGCACTCAACCCCCTGCCGCCAGGGGATGCAGCGATTCCGATCGAAAACCGCCAGGCCGATACGAACAGACTGCTTTGCTTCGGGTGTCATGGGTTTGATGGCTCCGCTCGGGCACACCTCGCCGCACAGCGTACAGGTGTATTCGCAATAGCCGTTCTGAAAGCGGGCGGCGGGCGTCCACAGCGCTTCGAGCCCAGCCTCGAACTGAAGCGGCTGGAGGCATCCGCCTGCAGTGTTACAAGCTTTGACGCAGGCCAAGCAGCGAAGGCAGGTCTGCAGAAACTCTTTTTCGGCGACCGCACCAGGCGGTCGAATGGGCGTTGTTGGCGCCGCAAAAACCCGGCGCGCCTGCAAAAACAAGGCTGCCGCACCTCCGAGACCTATAGAAAAGAGCACACCGCGACGCGATAAATCGATCGGCTGCGGCCGAGAGATCCCTCCAAGAGTCAGTTGTCGGGCGCGATCGGGACAATCTTGCAAACATTCGCCGCAAAGAATGCACTCCGCCGGATCGGTTTCCCAAGATGGATCCACTGCGCCCATCCGGCAATCGACGCACAAGCCGCAGGCGCGGCAGTCGTCCTTTATCTGCAAAGTTACGCGGCGGGAGCGCGCCGCCAACGCCAACAAACCGCCCAAAGGGCATACGGATCGGCACCAAAAGCGACGGGAATACAATCCTGCGGAGAGTATGGCGACGAACAAGAGCAGAATGAGAAACGAGTCGGTAAAGTACGGCTGCTGCAAAGGCAACACCGTCTTTTGCAGTGCCGTGATGACGGATGAAGAGATTTCTTGCGCCGCCTCCCATCTCATGGTCAGGTGATGCGCACCGAAAAGAAGCGCCGAAAACAACGGAAGCATCACAGTCGTCAGACTGCGCGTCATCAGAGAAAGCGGGTCGAAAATTCCGGCCAGATTGGCAGAAAGCAAAGCGGAGACGAGTATGGCGATCAGCAAACCGTATTTTAAACTGCGAAAGCTTTTGTGTAGGCTGCGACGTTTAGCCGTAAAACGATCGGCCAGATCGATACAGGAACCAAGGGGACAAATCCAGCCGCAAAAGAATCGCCCAAAGAAAAAAGTTAACAGCAAAAGCGCCGCGGCGGCCAGCGAGGCAAGCTCGAAAGCACCGGTGCTCAAAAGCAGCGTCAGCGTCTGCAGCGGGCTGACGAGCAAAAAAGCGTCGGACGGAACATTGAGGCGAAAGTCGCGCAGGTTAAAAAAGAAAAAAAGAAAGAGCAGAAAAAATGCAACCTGCGAAAGGCGCCTGAAGCCGGCAAGATTGATTCGGCGGTGAAAATCAATTCTTTTTGGACGCAACAAGCTCATTGACCGAGATCAATTTCTTTGAGAACGATGTTTTGCCGATTCATTTCGCCCAATCCGCGCTCGTAGGCGCGTCGGATGTGCGGCACATCGTTCGGGGAAAAGCCCAGCAATTCGGCGCCGAGCGCATCGGCTGCGACTATATCGGTCGATGCGATGACCGTGCGTCGGAGGGCTGTGTCATCGGGACTGCCGCCTGTTGGACCGTTGCGCAGCAGCACGCGCCAGCCGTCGATGATCGTCAGCGTGGGACGAAGGACAAAACAAAGATCGACGATCTTTTCTGCAAAATCGACATGAAACAGCCCCCGATCGCCGCCCAACAGTCCCATGAGGTTTTTCATCCCGAGGGTCACGCCGGACATTGAGTGAACTTTGGCTATCGGCAGATTGATGAGCACGTCGCATTCATAGGCTTCGCGGTAGATCGGCCACTCTTTCACAGCCCGACCTTGGGGAAAAGGAGTCATGACCAATGAGGCGTCGTTGAGGAAGCGGACTTCGGCGCCCTCCTTCTTGACCGCCGTTTCGATGCCGCTGCGGCGATAGCAGCGCAGGGCATTGTTGCAGGGCCGATCCGCAACTTTGACGCTTTTGGCGCCGGCTTCCAGGCAAAGTCGGACCACTGAGGCGACAAGCTGCGGATTGGTAGTGGCCCCCTGCTCGGGTATCCGATCCCAGCCGATGTTCGGCTTGAGCAAGACCCGATCTCCTTTAGATACAAAACGGCTCATCCCCCCCAACGCCTCGATCGCCGCAGCAACAAGTTGCGCCGGTTCACCGTTTCTCACTGCCGCGGCAGTCATCAGAGCAGCTTGGGCCGTTTTCCCCGCCCCTGAAAGCGGAGCGCCGCCGAAAAGCCAACAACACGCCGCGGCGTGCTCTAAAAAGGAACGACGTGATAGAAGCATGCTGGATTTGTCTACCAATAACACAAAAGCCCGCCGAAAAGCGGGCTTTTTTTAAAAGGTGAAAAGAGTTTTATTGGCCTTTCTTCAACAAATCGATTTCGTACTGTGCATTGTTGCGCCAGTTGCGATCGGCCGTTGCCGCCTCAAAAAATTTCAAGGCCTGATCTTTGTTACCCAAATTCTTGGCGGCATATCCCGCCTCGAAATTACCGGCGCCTTTGAAGCGCTTGCCGATGGCAATGCATTTTTGGGCGGCTTCTAAAGCTTCTTTATAGTTTCCGGCCTTGTTGTGCGCCGCGGCCAAACGCCACCAAGCTTCATCGAAATCCGGCTTGTACTCTACAGCCATCTCAAAAGCCTGGATGGCATTGTCCAGTTTGCCCTCTTTCACATACTCTTCGCCCAACGCATTATAAGCCTGAAAATAATTTTGCTTCAACTGCGTGGCCATGGTAAAGTACTTGATGGCATTCTTGCTGTCGTTGGCCTTGCTGTAGGCGACGCCCAAATTGTAGGCAAAGACCTCGCGCTGGGGATTCAATTCCACGGCCCTGGCATAAGCATTGATGGCTTCTTTATAGTTATTCTGCTCATCATACACTTTTCCAATGGCGTTCCAAATGGTTCCGTCTGAAGGATCGAGCTCGGCAGCTTTTTTATAGGCATCCAAAGCTTCGTTGTATTTCCGCAACTTGGCAAGCGCCAATCCTTTGCCGTAAAAATAATCCGAGTTTTTCGCGTCGATACTAATGGCTTTGTCATAAGACTGCACCGCGGCTTCATACTGGCCCTGCTTATAGTAGGTGTTGCCTTCGTTGTAGGCCTTTTTCGCCGCGTTCATCCGTTCGACAAATTCTTTATCGGCGTTCAGCAGTTCACTCAGTTTGCTGATTTCAGCCTGCAGAGCGTCATATTGCTTTTTCAGCTTATCGTATTCCTCGGGCGTGATCCCCTGAGCGCCCATTTTGGCATTGAGCTCCCTCAATTGGAGCATTTTAGCGTCATACTCGGCCTTGCGTTGCTCCGTGGTCTGCGAATAAGCAACGATGCTGAACAATAAGGTGACGATCAAAACGACTTTTGCGGCTGCGTTAAAACTCATCAGCACTCTCCTTCTAGATTTCTAATTGTGCCGAAGGCGGGATTTGAACCCGCACGCCTGTTAGGCACTACCCCCTCAAGATAGCGTGTCTGCCAATTCCACCACTTCGGCAAAAATTCTTTAAACTCAATTACCGCTTGGAGCGTTGCTCTGGCTCGGTATTTCGACCTGAGGCAGGGTGCGTGCAGGCGAAGCAGCGCGACGCTCACGTTCCCGCTGCATCAACGTGCTTTTATCTGCCACGCCTTTGGTCATCATTCCGAGCGCCAACGCCAGAATCATGAAAAGCGTCGCCAGTACGGCGGTAGCTTTGGTCAAGAAAGGTGCACTGCCGCGACCGCCAAAGACGGTACCCAAACTTCCGCCGGCGATACCTGCCAGCCCGCCGCCTTTTCCGGACTGTATTAATATAACAAAAACCATTAAAAGTGCAACAAGAATAAATAGAGCCAATAAAAGTCCGTATAGCATGTGTGCTCCTGTTCACTCAAGCGTTGATAATACCAAGGAAGGAAGCGGCTTTTAGGCTGGCGCCTCCGACCAAGCCGCCGTCGATGTCCGGCTGAGCCAACAGTTCGCCCGCATTCTCATCGTTCATGCTGCCGCCGTATTGTATGCGGATCGTCTGCGCCGTATCTTCGTCATACAGACCGCTCAGCAACTTTCGTATAAACGCGTGAACCTCCTGCGCCTGCTGCGGCGTTGCCACTTTGCCTGTTCCAATTGCCCAAACCGGTTCATAGGCAATGATTACTTTATTCGCGTCCTCCTTGGTCAGACCGGCAAAAGCTCCGCGAACCTGCTTTTCAACAACGGCTTCCGTTTTGCCGGCTTCTCTTTCCGATAAAAGCTCGCCGACGCATACGATAGGAATCAGTCCGACCGCCAACGCTTTTTTGATCTTTTTATTGACAGTTTCATCCGTCTCGCCGAAATACTGCCGTCTCTCCGAATGCCCAATAATGACGAATTGACAGCCGACGGATTTCAGCATATTGGCCGATACTTCGCCGGTATATGCGCCTTTATCCTCCCAAAATAGGTTTTGCGCCCCGAGTGCGATCGGCGAGTCTTTAATGACACCGTAGACGGCGTATAAATTGGGAAACGGCGGGCATAATACCACGTCAACTTCATATCGACTATAACCCTGCTTTACCGCTTCCGCCAATGCGACCGCCTCGGAAACGTCCGTATTCATTTTCCAATTACCGGCGATGATTCTCTTTCGCTGCACCATTTTTCCTTCCGGTCATTTAACCTATAAATGCGAATTTTTCCACGTCGCAATCCACGCCGAGATCCTGAACCTCGAAGCCGGCGCCTTTCAGCATCATGGCGACGAGGTTTTTCCCGATATCGTGCAGGTCGCCCTTGACAGTGCCGATGCAGAGAC
>JAPDQV010000005.1:15642-64104 GCA_034505495.1 candidate division KSB1 bacterium
GGGATCGGCCGAACAGCCGACCCCGCGCGAAAATAATAGTTATTTTACTGAAGCGATATAAAGTACCAAATCAAGAACTTTGCAGGAGTAGCCCCACTCATTATCATACCAGGCAACCAGCTTGACAAAAGTATCGGAAAGCTGAATGCCGGCTTTGGCGTCGAAAATACAGGTGCAGGATTCGCCGATAAAGTCGCTGGAAACCACGTCTTCATCGACGTAGGCAATGATGCCTTTCATGGAGCCTTCAGAGGCCTCCTTCATGGCCTGGCAGATCTCATCATAGGTGGCGGGCTTGGCCAAGCGGCAGGTGAGGTCGACCACGGAAACGTCCGCCGTCGGTACACGGAAGGCCATGCCGGTCAACTTGCCGTTCAGTTCCGGAATGACTTTGCCGACCGCCTTGGCAGCGCCGGTGCTGGAGGGGATAATGTTGAAGCCGGCGCCGCGGCCGCCGCGCCAGTCCTTCTTAGAGGGACCGTCGACCGTCTTTTGCGTCGCGGTAACGGCATGAACAGTAGTCATCAAACCTTCAAGAATACCGAACTTGTCGTGCACCACTTTTGCCAACGGCGCCAGGCAGTTGGTGGTGCAGGAAGCGTTGGAAATAATGTCCATGTCTTTGCGATAGGAGGTATGATTTACGCCCATAACGAACATCGGCGCGTCTTTGGAAGGCGCGGTAATGACGACCTTCTTTGCTCCGGCTTTCAGATGCCCTTCGGCCTTGGGAATTTCGGTAAAAGCGCCGGAAGCCTCGATCACATAGTCTGCGCCAATTTGTCCCCAAGGAATCTGGCTCGGCTCTTTTTCGGTAAAAACTTGAATCGGCTTGCCGTTGACGATCAGCTTGTTATCTTCGGAAGTAACGGTTCCTTTAAAGCGGCCATGCACGGAATCGTACTTGGTCATGTACGCCATGTAAGGAGCATCGATAAAGGGGTCATTAATGCCCACAAACTCTACATTAGGATTGTTGATGCCCGCCCGCAAAACCAGGCGACCGATACGACCATAGCCATTAATTCCAATTTTGATTGCCATGTTATCCTCCAAATTCTTTTCTAAGACCGGGCCGGTAGAGCGTCAAACGCTTTCGGCAGATATAAGAGCATGAAATAATTATAAAATAAAATAGCAATCTTTAGGATAAAAGTCAAGCTTTACAATTTGTTAGATCATTCAACGCGCGCCAGCGTGAGCACGTCTATTCGCGCAGCGCCGGCGGCCTTAAGAACGCGCGAGCATTCGTTCAAAGTGCTTCCGGTTGTGAGCACGTCATCCACCAAAACAATGTGACGACGCCGCACTGAGTCAGGATGGCGGACGAGAAATGCTCCCTGCACATTCCTGCGCCTTTCTTCGGCATTTAATTTTGCCTGCTGCTCCGTATAACGAACGCGTTCAAGGACACCGGCGGCGCAGGGCAAGCCGATCTGCCGTGAAAACAATTGCGCCAACACCTCCGATTGATTATAGCCCCGTTCCCGAAGTCGCGCCGAATGCAGAGGAACCGGAACCAGGCAGTCTCCTTCGAGAGTAAGGCTTGCCCAGCGCTTTAGGATTTCTTTTTCGAAAAAAGCATCCAGCCGTGATAGGCCTTGGTATTTGAAAGCATGAATGATCTTTTGCAGTTCAGGAGTGTAAGAAAAAAAAGCGGTGGACAAAGTAAACCAGCAGGGATGCAATAAATGACTGCCCGTCTGTTCAGCAGGAAGAGTCAACCTGGTCGATGGTCTTAACAGAGAGCAGCAGTTCGAGCAGACAAAGTCCCCTGCATTGTCAAGTCGCTGACGGCAGAGCAGGCAAAGCGGCGGATAGAGAAAATCGAGTAGATCGCAAACAAAAATGCGAAGCGGACGAATAATCCGCTTCGCATGCGAATTCCGGTTTCCCCCCATTATAAACGCCGTTAGAATTTGACCGACAAAACCAGTTTGGGTTCGAACCGTTCCTGCGGTTGGAAAACGCCGCTGCCGGGCTCGGTCTCTTCGAAGGTCCAGATATAGTCGACATACAGAATCAGATAGGGATTGATCTTGTAACCGATTCCGGCGCGCGCCAAGCTGCGATTGTCCAGCGTCAGAACGTCGCCGATGGTTTCGATCTGTATTTTATCGTAAGTCGCATGCATGGCCAGCACCGGCATCAGGTTCGGTGCATCGAAAGCGAAATGGAGGGTACCGCCCAATTCTTCTTTGTCATAATAGCTGTACATGCCCAGCAGACGGATTTTGTCGTCCATCACACGGCCCCATAACTCGCCGAACCATCCCTTAACCTCGTCCTGCATGCCGAGCAGCAGATCCGTTTTGTGAAGGTTCAGCTCTTTGTTATAACGTTGTATTTCATAAAAGGCATCGAAAAAGGAGGGGACGAACTCCTTGCTGAGGACTCGTCGTTCGAACTTGGCATGCAGCTCGGTATTGCCGGCCAGGCTGCTTAAATCGAACGCCACGCCGCCGTAATGGCCGTTACCGAAAGTGCGGCTCTTTTGCTCGATCGAGCTGTAGCCGTAAATCTGCGACCAATCGTAGTAGAAATAGAGTCCCAAGCTGCTCTTTTTGACGATCGGGAGCTCAAGATCGGCTCCGTAGACCGAAACACCGTCGGAAGTGGCGGAAACGCCGTCGGGATCCACATCGCGCACCAAAGTTCCGCCGAGGGTGAGATTCTTGAGCACCGGCACATCCAGCACGGAACGCAAAGGTCGTCCGTAGACCCGACCGCCGATAATTTCTGCACGCGCAAAGTTGCTAAAAACCGACTCGAAACCGAAGGAACCGAAATCGATATCAAGCGCTCCGCCGAATTTACGGCTGTCATAGGAAGCAGCATTGGTATAGTAATTGAGAACCGATCCATGTCCAAGGCGGGCGGCATCCATGGTTCCGGCATGTACATAAAGCGGATCGTTCTTTCTTCCCCAACGAATGTAGCGGATTTGCTGAAGGATGTCTGTGGGTTGATCCCAATCCTGCGAGCGAAGCTTACCATCCTTTGTGTTGAACAGCAAATTTACGTTTAAACCGACGCCCAATTTGCCGAAAGCAAATTCCGGACGCAAGTGCACGTTGAAATAAGTCTCCGATCCCTTGTCCGAATCAATGGCGGTAAGGCCGATGCCGCCATAGAAAACGTTGCCCGAACTGCCCATGTAGCTCAATCCCCCATCCGAAATTTGCGCTTTGAGGATCGCCGTTGAAAATACCAGTAACGCCGCCAGACACACTGTCTTTTTCATGTCACGTCCTCCGTTTTGAGATTTTTTGCCCTTTAACGGGAGTGAGAACACCTCTCCTGCTTTTCCATCCTACCACAAATCTTCCATGCCGGGCGGAATATCGAAATGCGTCGCCCACTGGAAATGACCCTGACCGCCTTCCGCAACGGCTTTATCCAATAACAGCAATCGTTTATGCTCCAGCTCTTCGGCTGCCAGGTATTCAAACATTTCCTTGACCTTTTTGCCTTTAGATTTTGCCGCCGCCGCACGATAGAATTCGTAAGCCTTTTCTTCGGCGCGAATTCCAAGATCGACGGCCTGCTCGGCCGTGATGTCCGGCGCAACTGTCTTGCCGCTTAATTCGGTTTTGGAAACATCGACCTTCGGCTCCTTGCCGCCGGAAAGCTTGCGATAGAGATCCGACAACTGCTCAAAGTGCCCCTTTTCGATCGCCGCCAGGTAGGCAAATTTATTCTTTACTCGCGGCTCTTGAAATTGGTTCGAACAATTAGTGTAGAAATCCATGGCGCCCTTTTCACGGCTGACCGCCACCTCAAGCGCCGACAACGGATCAAGGTCTCGATCGGCGGCATCAGTCAAGTGCCCGGCCAATGCTTCGGCGAAAGCCTTATTGAAGAACGGCAAGTCTTCGGGTTTGCGCGAGCTGATCACCTGGCCGTCCACACAAACCGGCTCGTCCACGTAAATGGCGCCCGCGTTAATGACGTCGTCGCGAATACCGACATAGCAGGTCAATTTGACGCCCTCGAGAACCTTTGCCGAAATGAGCACCTGGGGTCCGTGGCAGATCACGCCGATCGGCCGCCCGGTCTTCCAAAACTCGCGTACAAACCGCAGCGCCGTCTCATCGACGCGGATGCGCTCCGGCGCTCCGCCGCCGGGAATAATGATGCCGTCGTAATCCTCAACCTTGATTTGATGAATCGTCTTGTCCGGCTTTAAAGTCAGCCTGCCGTATTTGCCGGTGAGCTCGGAATCGTCCAAACCGACCACGTCTACTTCTGCGCCTAATGCGCGCAAATAGTCGCGCGGCACCGGTGTTTCTTCATCATGAAATTGCGGTCCGATCAATATGGCAACCCGTTTATTCTGCAAATTCATAGAGCATCTCCTGTCTTTTTCAGAATTTCAACAACTTTTCCAAAGCCGCCAGCTTGTCGCGCAGAATTGCTGCGCGCTCGTAATCCTCGATGGATACGGCCCGCTCCAATTCCTGCATCAGCCTTTCTTTTTCAGAGAGCGGTCGCAATTCGGAAATTTCCTTATACCACGACTCCAAAAACTCGAGTTCAGGAAAGTCGGGCCCCACGCGATCACTCCATTTTTCATTAAACTCGCGAATACTTGAAATACCGTCATGTATGATGTCCAACGCCATCTGATAGTCCCCGTGCTCGATTTCCAGCATGGCACGGGCACGCGCGTTGATCATGATCACATACGGACGATGCTGGATGAACTGCCAGACAATTTCGTCATTGTCGCAATAGCGTTCGATAAAAGTAAAAAGGCGTAGATTGCGCGAGGTATCACGAACGACGCGCGGAAAATCGCGCAGCTTCATGAGCGCAAGATAGCGGTGATAGTATTGTACGGCTTCCAACTGCAGCTTGACGCAATCTTCGGGTGAAAGATGAAACATCTTGGGGTGACCCGCGCTGCTCAGCATTTTGGCCTGCGATTCGAAATATTCGAAATAGGAATCGGCGTTATGCGGTCGTTGCCCGTCCGGACGGCCGTCCAATTCCATCTGCATAATACCCAAATCGAGGCGCATCTGCACCTTGATGGTTCCGTCGTCACCCTTGATATAGCGGACGTTAAGGTCCTGCTCGTCGAACGGCCAATTGCGGAGAATATGACTGATGTCTTCGCTCATGTTCAACCCGACCATCGATTTAGGCTTTGAAATAATTGACGGCGTTGCGGAAAACGGTTACTCCATCCCCTTCTTTAGCCAGGCCTAAGCGCGTCCATTGCGGATGATGCGTGGGGTGAAAGTGACGCTCGGGATGCGGCATCAGTCCAAAGATCCTGCCGCTTTCATCGCATATTCCGGCAATACCTTCAATGGAACCGTTCGGATTCATCGGATAGCCTGCCGGATTGCCGTCTTTATCGACGTACTGCAAAACAATTTGCTTTTTTTGTTTCAACTCCTGCAGCACCGTTTCGTTTCGTACGACAAACTTTCCCTCTGCATGCGCCACAGGCAGCCTAACGATCTGAGGCATGCCTTGAGTAAAAACACAGGGGGTTTGGTTTACATGAAGGTATACCCAACGGTCCTCGAATTTTCCCGAGTCGTTGTAGGTGAGCGTCACCTCCTGGCCGGCGCTTAGATCGAGCCGCGGCAGCAAACCTGCCTTGACCAACACCTGAAAGCCGTTGCAAATTCCAATGATAAGCTTTCCGGCGGCATAAAAGTCCTGCAGCTGATCCGCCAGCTTGAGGCGCAGTTGGTTGGCAAGCACCTTGCCCGCCGAAATATCGTCGCCGTAGGTAAAGCCTCCCGGAACGGCCAAGATTTGGTAATCCCGCAAGCTGACGGTCCCCTCGAGGAGACGATTAATATGAACCAAGTCGGCCTGCCCGCCGACGGCATCAAAGGCGAATTTGGTTTCCTGATCGCAGTTCGAGCCGGCAGCTCGGAGAACAAGTACTCTTACTTTTGCCATTACCACCTCAAAGTCGTTTGCCAAGATTCTTTCAGTGCCGCAATCGGTTCAGAGACGATCTCGTCGCCGCCCAGCCCTTTGATGCGCAGTCGGTTGTCTTTTGTGACCCTGCCGATCTTGGCATGCGGAAGACCCTTCAGCATTTCTTCGAACTCGCGGCTCTTTTCTGCTTTCACCTCCACCACGAAGCGGCTGTTCGATTCGGAAAAGAGCAGCAGGTCGTCGCGGTCGACACCCTCAGCCGGTAGGGCGGACAAATCGACATCAGCGCCCAACCCGCCGGCGAACGCCATTTCCGCCAGGGCGACACCGATGCCGCCTTCGGAGCAGTCATGGCAGGCCGCAACCGTTCCCGCAGCCATTGCTGCGGAGAGAGCTTGAAACAACTTTTTGGCCGCTTTTGCGTCTACATGCGGTACGGCGGCAGACGATCCGCCGATGAGCTCCAGATAATGGGAGCCGCCCAGCTCGTTTTTGGTCAGTCCGACCATGTAAAGGGGATTCTCCGGCCTTTTGAGATCCATGCTGACCGCCTTGGTGCAGTCTTCCATGACGGAAATGGCCGAGATCAGCAATGTGGGCGGAATAGCGATGCTTTCGCCGGTTTCGGTCTGGAATTCATTGTTCAAACTGTCCTTACCGGAGATAAAGGGGGTCGCAAAGATCTTGGCCGTATCGTAGCAGGCTTGAGCGGCGCGCATCAGGCCGCCGAGCCGATCGGGTTTGTCGGTGTTTCCCCAGCAGAAATTATCGAGCAGCGCCGTACGTTCCAGGCTGCCGCCGACGGCTATGATGTTGCGGAGGGCTTCGTCGATGGCCGAGGCCGCCATCCAATAGGGATCAATGAGACCGTATTTGGGATTGAGGCCGTTTGACAAAATCACGGCGCGCAGCGAATCGAGACGCGGTCGTACGATGCAGGCGTCGCCGGGACCGTCATTTTCGACGCCGACGAGAGGCTTTAGCACGCTTCCGGCCTGCACTTCGTGATCGTATTGGCGAATCACCCACTCCTTGCTGCAGACGTTCGGCGCCGCCAGGATCCGATGGAGAACTTGCCCCAAGTCATGCGCAGGCTTACCCGGCGATTCGACGATCTGCGGCGGCTGCCAGACGGCCTTACGGACGATTCGAGGCAAGCCCTCATGCAGGAACTCCATATCCAGCTCGCCGACAACCTGCCCCTGATAACGCAGGCGAATTTTTTTGTCGCCCGTAGTCCGGCCGATGACCGTCGCTTCGACGTCTTCGGATGCAAAGAGCGTCAACGCCTCCTCCAGTTTGTCGGGCGGAACAAAGATCACCATCCGCTCCTGCGCCTCTGAAATCCAGATTTCCATGTAGGTCAGGCCGTGGTATTTGAGCGGCACCTTTTCGAGATCGACCTCGGCGCCGGTCGATTTGGCCAGCTCGCCGACGGCGGAAGAAAGCCCGCCGGCGCCGCAGTCCGTAATGGCGCGATAAAGTCCGCGATCACGCGCCTGCAGCAGCGTATCGACCAGCTTTTTTTCGACAATGGGATTACCGATCTGCACGGCGCCGCTCCAGATCTCCTCGCTTTCAGAGTGCAGTTCGCCCGAGGAGGCGGTGGCCCCGTGGATCCCGTCACGTCCGGTTCTACCTCCCACCACGACAATATAGTCGCCAGCCGTGACCGTTTTTTCGATCATATTGCGCGGGATCAAACCCACATTGCCGCAAAAGACCAGCGGATTCCCAAGATAGCGTTCATCGAAAAAAACAGCGCCGTTGCAGGTGGGAATGCCCATACGGTTGCCGTAATCCCGCACTCCGGCGACAACGCCCTGCATAACCCTTTTGGGATGCAGAACGCCTTTGGGCAGATCTTCATGCCGCATGTCGACCGGCCCAAAGCAAAAGACGTCCGTATTGATGATCGGCTTGGCGCCCAAACCGGTCCCCAGTGGGTCGCGAATGACGCCGCCGATGCCGGTGTTGGCACCGCCGTAGGGTTCCATGGCGCTCGGATGATTATGAGTTTCCACCTTAAAACAGACCGCATACTGGTCATCGAATTCGATGACGCCGGCATTGTCCTTGAAAACCGACAAACACCAAGGTTTGTTCAGCTCGCGGGTGACTTGAAAGATGGTCTTTTTCAAGGGATTATCGATCACCTCGCCGTTGTATTCGACCAGGCCGGTTAGGGTTTTATGCGAACAATGCTCTGACCAGGTTTGAGCCAGCATCTCCAGCTCGACGTCGGTCGGTTCGCGGTTCAGCCTGCGGAAATGCTCCTGAATGGCCGACATCTCGGCTAAATTGAGAAACAGATCGCGCTCTCGGCTGATGCGCATCAACTCTTCCGGCGAGGCCTGCAAAATGGGCACGTGCACCAATTCAAAGCGGTCCTCGACCTTCGGCATAAAGATTTCTTCGCCGGGCTGGACAACATGTTCGTTTACCTTGTTCATCAGCAGCTTCTGCACGATCAGCTCTTTCTGTGCATCGGACAAGCGGCCGATGATTTCATAGCGTCGGGCCGTTTTTGCATCTTGAACACCTTCGATGCCGAGATCCCGCACGGCCTTGAGGGTCGTCTCGGCAACCATATCCGTTACGCCGCGATTGTAGGTGATTTCGACCGACCAGGCATCGCCCGCTGCGCGCCGCAAATAGCCGTCGACGGCATAGTCTTGTGTGACGCGATCGGTCAACAATTCCTCGGCAATCCGTCGTTTATCCGCAGGTGTTAAATCACCCAGCAGATAGGTAACATGAAAAAAGAAGACCCGTTCGATCGTTTTAATTCCCAAATCGGCGGCTCCGCTCACAATCGCCTGGGCTTCGGGGTCGAAAAGATCCGCTTTATGCGCTCGTTCGATTCGCGTTATCACAGGATTTTAAGCCTCCACATGTTTAAAAAAATGTAAACAAAAATGCCAGGAAAAGCAATTGCAAAGTGTTTTCGGGCAGAGTATATTGCAGAATAAAAGAGTATCTGTCCAACTGTGGAAAGGGACATGCAGGTTTATCTCAAGGCAGGCCGCGAGGAATCGCTTCTACGGCGCCACCCGTGGATCTTTTCAGGTGCAGTGAGTCGGACGGAAGGCGAAGCCGCTCTCGGCGAGACGGTAAAAGTGGTCGCTGCCGACGGTCGGGTTCTCGGTCGCGGCGCCTGGTCGCCGCACTCGCAGATTCGCGTTCGGATGTGGACGTTCGACGAAGAGACGCAGGTTGATGCGGAACTTGTCCGCAGCCGATGCCGAAAAGCGACCGACCTGCGCGCTCCGCTCGTCGAAAAAGGCAACACAGCTTTCCGTTTGGTGAACTCGGAATCGGACGGCCTGCCGGGTGTCATAATCGACCGCTACGACCGCACGCTCGTCTGTCAGTTTCTCTCCGCCGGTGCCGAATTTTGGCGCGAGACAATCATCGGCGCCTTTGCCGCCGGCGGCGAGTGGCAGTGCATTTACGAGCGCTCGGACGTCAAAGTAAGGCAGCAGGAGGGCCTGCCGATGCGCAGCGGCCGCCTGTGGGGGGAGGAGCCGCCGGAGCTGATCAGGGTCACACAAAACAGCCTAAAGCTGTTCGTCGACATTCGCCGCGGTCACAAAACGGGGCTCTATTTGGATCAGCGGGAAAACTATGCCGCAGCAGCGGATTACTGCCGCGGAGCCGAGGTGCTCAACGCCTTCAGCTACAGCGGCGGCTTTGGATTGCATGCTCTAAACGCTGGTGCACGGAGCGTGCTCAATATCGACTCGTCGCAGACGGCCCTTGATCTATGTCGACGCAATGCCGTAGAGAACGGTTTCGATCCCGAGCGCATGCAGACCCTGCGCGGCGACGTCTTTCAGTTGCTGCGCAGGCTGCGGGAGGAGAATCGTCTTTTCGACGTCGTCATTCTGGATCCGCCGAAATTTGCCGAGAGCAGCCGGCAGGTTCAGCAGGCAAGCCGCGGCTACAAGGACATCAACATGCTGGCCATGCAGCTGCTGCGGCCGAACGGCGTGCTGCTGACTTTTTCATGCTCGGGACATGTATCGCCGGCTTTGTTTCAAAAGATCGTCGCTGACGCCGCGCTGGATGCCGGCCGCGATGCACAAATATTGCGCGTGCTCGGACAGGCTTCCGATCACCCCATCCTGCTTTCCTTTCCCGAAGGCACTTATTTGAAAGGATTGGTCTGTCGAATCTTATGAACATCGACGAGCAGGATATTCGCTTCCTCAAGCGGGCCATTCAATTGGCCGAGGAAAAGTCGAGCGACGGAAAGCACGGCCCGTTCGGCGCCGTGATCGTAAAAGAAGGCCGAATCCTGGCCGAGGGCTGGAATCAGGTTGTAGCAACCTTTGATCCGACGGCTCATGCCGAGGTGGTCGCCATCCGCCAAGCGTGCCGGCTGATCGGCACTTGGGAGCTTTCCCGCTGCACGCTTTATGCGAGCTGCGAGCCTTGCCCCATGTGCCTTGCGGCCGTCTATTGGGCGCGAATCGAGAGGGTGGTCTATGCAGCCGACCGTCGCGACGCCGCAGCGGCAGGCTTTGATGACGAACGGCTCTATCAGGAGTTACACATTCCGCCTGCTGAACGCTCCTTGCCGATGCGGCAGGCGCTGCAGGAGGAGGGGCGAAAGGTGTTGGCAAAATGGATGGAAAATCCCAGGCGTATTCCTTATTGACTTCTCTAACCGAAACTCAATCTCGAAAGGTAATCAATGGCTGAAATTCCTCTCTGGCTCAAGTGGGCGCGGGAAATTCAGGCTTTGGCACAGACAGGCCTTACTTTTGCACACAATGAGTATGAAATAGACCGCAACCGCCGATTGATGGAAATTGCCGCGGAAATTGCCGCTTATCATACCGATTTCGGCAAGGAAGAACTGTTGGCCGATATGCTGGCGCAGCCGGGCTACGCCACGCCCAAGATTGACGTCCGCAGTGCGGTACTGCGCGACGGCAGGATCCTGCTGGTCAAGGAACGTCAAGACGGCTTGTGGTGCATGCCGGGGGGGTGGGTGGATGTGGGCGAAGGGCCTGCAGAAGCCGCGGCGCGCGAAGTACGCGAAGAAAGCGGCTACCTTGTCGAACCGGTAAAGGTGGTGGCCGTTTGCGACGCCAACCGCTCGGGCAGACCTCTGCAGCTGTATCACGCCTTCAAAATCATTTTCCTCTGTCGGTTGGTCGGCGGCGACGCGCTCGATAGTTACGAGACCGAAGGAGCCGACTTTTTCAGCTTCGATGCCCTACCGCCGCTCTCGGAGAACCGTACGCACCGTCGACACCTGGACATGGTCCGCGCCCATCTCATCGATCCTTCGACGCCGACCTTTTTCGATTAACTTTCCCTCTCCCATACAATAACTTAACATCCGCTTTATGCTCTCCTAAATTCTAAGGGTTATCTTTACGCACCCTTAATAAAGGAGAGCTGCATGCTGAAAATTGTTGTCGACACTGTGGCGGTTTGGGATATGCGAATTTTCCACCGCATTTTCAACCTGAACGGTAAAAAGGCTCTCGACGGTTTCATGTATCTGTTGTCGAGACTTGGCGACGGCTATTTTTACGGCTTCATCGGCGCCCTGCTGCCGTTCATCGATCGAAATGCGGCCGTCAAAGTGATCCCCGCCGGGCTGCTCGCTTTTGCCTTGGAGTTGAGTGTCTATAAAATCTTGAAAAGCAAAACAAAAAGATTCCGTCCGTTCGAAAAGATACCGGGCATTCGCTGTCTGCTTCCGCCTCCCGACCGCTACAGTTTTCCTTCCGGTCACAGCGGCGCCGCCTTTTTGATGGCTACGCTTTTCGGCACTCTTGCGCCCGCATTTTTTATCCCGCTTTTCATTCTGGCAGGATTGATCGGATTTTCCCGCATCTACAACGGACTGCATTTTCCAAGCGACGTCATAATGGGAATGACTTTGGGAATCACCTGCGCCAAGATCGGCGTCGGCATCTTTTTCTAAGGATAACTATGAGAGTCGCCTATTTTACCGAAAGTCTACCGCCGAATACCGACGGTGTCGTTAAAACCCTTGTCCGCCTTGTGGAGACGCTGCAGGAACAGAACATCGACTTTTTATTCTTTTCACCGGTCGTACCCGACGAATCCTATTCCTGGCGAGACAGGGTAATCAAAGTCAAATCGGTACCCCTTTTCCTCTACAAGAGCTACCAAGTCGGCCTGCCGTTTTTCGAGGGAATCACACGACGTTTGGATGAATTCTCGCCGGACATTATTCACATTTGCGCCCCGAGCTTTTTGGGGCTTACAGGGTTGAACTATGCGCTCAAGAACTCCCTTCCCGCCGTCACCAGTTATCATACACACTTTGTAGACTATTTTTCCTATTTCGGCCTCTCCTGGCTCGAGCCGACCGGATGGTCTTATCTGCAATGGTTTCACAACAAGTGCGAAATGACGTTTGCCCCCTCTCCAAGCGCCCTCGCTGAACTGCGCCGGCGCGGAATTCAAAATGTCTCGCTTTGGCAAAGGGGCATCGAGCTGGACCGCTTTTCTCCGCACTATTATAATCCTGAATTGCGGCGCTCGATCGGCGCGGAGGACAAACCCATCCTCCTGTTCGTCGGCAGGCTGATCAATCATAAGGATTTGGAAGACCTTGTCGAAGCTTCCCGCATCCTTGCCGGCCGCGGCCGCGATTTCAAGCTCGTGTTGGTCGGCGACGGGCCCATGCGGGCCGAATTGGAAGAAAAACTGCCGGATGCCCATTTTACCGGCTTCCTTTACGGTAAAGAACTGGCGCAATGGTACGCCTCTGCAGATATCTTTGTTTTCCCATCGACAACCGAAACCTTCGGCAACGTCATCCTTGAGGCCTTTGCTTCCGGAATTCCGGCCGTCGGTGTAGCTGCAGGCGGTGTGGCAGACATTATCACCCATCATCATGACGGCCTGATCGCCAAACCCAAAAATCCGCGCGACTTTGCCTCCGCCGTCGAACGATTGCTGCTCTATCCTCATCTGGCCAAAAAACTCGGGCAGAATGCGCGGATTTCCGCTCAGCGATATAATTGGCAGGAAATTAATCGCCAACTCCTCGATCAATACCAAGAAATCATCAAAAGAAAAAAAAGCCAAACCTTGGAACGTTTGGCCGCCTAAAGCCCGCTATGGCTTCGACGTTAACAACTTGAAGGATAAAAAATGCACGGCAAAGGTTCCCGCATTGACCTGCATCTGCACAGCCGCTACTCCCGCTCCGCTGACGATTGGATGCTCGAAAAGTTCAAAATCCAGGAATGCTACTCCGATCCATTGACCGTCTATCGCATTGCTAAAAATCGCGGTATGGACTTTGTCACGCTGACCGATCATGATACCATAAACGGGGCTCTGGAGATCGCTCATCTTCCGGATTTTTTCATCAGCGAAGAGATCACCGCGTTTTTTCCTCAAGATCGGGCCAAAGTGCATGTCCTGGCGTACGGCATCAATGAAAAACAGCATGCCGATATTCAAAAATGCCGACGCAATCTGTACGAGCTGATTTCTTACCTTCGTTCCGAGGGGATCGTCCACGCGTTGGCCCACCCGTTTTTCCGAATGGGGCCTCCTCTGACGCTCGATCATTTTGAGCAAATGCTCGTACTGTTCAATGTCTTTGAAGTCAAAAACGGCGGCAAACAGCTGGTACCGGACAACCTTCTGGACTTGATCTTTCAACACCTGACGCCCGAGCGTCTATACCAGTTGGCGGAAAAACATCGGCTTGAGCCTCACGGCGCCGAACCCTGGCGCAAAAGCCGCATTGCCGGCTCTGATGATCACGGCGGCATCCTGATTTCCGTCCCTCATACTCGAGTGGAAACGTCAGCAACACCGGCAGAGCTTTTAGCCAACATCAGCGCAGGCCGCTGTCTTCCGATAGGGCACGGCGGCTCTCCCCTTGCCGTAGCGCACGGCGCCTTGGCCGTCACTCTGCAGTTTGCCAAACGCAATAAAAACCAATTTGACCCGATCGACAACGAACTGATATGGAAGCTCCTGGAAAACGTCTTTGAAGAGCTGACGCAACATAACCGTATTGCCCTGGCTGCAGCATTTCTCGGCGCCGAGCTGAAAACGCTCATCCGCTGGAAAAAAGGCAGGCGTTCCCGCAGCAAAATTTTTAAGAAGTTTTTAAAGGATCAAGTTGTGATATCCATGCTCAAAGGGGAACGCCGCTTCGATCATGAGCAAAATCTGCGCTTTTTCGGCGTCGTCAACCGACTGATCAATGAGTTGTTGAGCGAAATGATCCAATCGGACGACGAGGGCATCAAATTACGTAAATTCAAAAAGCTTGCCGTATTGATACCACTGCTGATTTCGTATCTGGTTTCTTTCCGTACCGAAAACGCTGATCGCCCGCTGATGCGTAAGGCGGCCCGCGCATTCCTTCCGCCGGAATTACTGCTGCCGCGTAAAATTGCTGTTTTTTCCGATCACCCGCCGAGCAGCGCGGAAGAATTGGAAGACATCCACGATGTACTGGCGAAAGAGCTCGAATCGGGGTTTACGTGCACCTATTTTTCGCTTCATAAAGAAAAAGCCGCCTGCGAAGAGCAGCTGAATTTTAAGCCCGTGGCGTTACTGCAGCGTCAATTCAATTTTCATCTCCCTCCCATTTTAGAAACTGCGTTCGCGCTTTCCGAGCAGAATTGCGAGCTGATTTATGTCCACACCCTCGGACCAATGGGAGTTTTGGGCATGCTTTTGGGGAAATTGATGAAAATTCCCGTCATCGCCGGTTTCAACGAACGGTACGTAAGCGAAACCACGCTGTTGTGTCGGGATAACCGATTGGCCTCACGTTTGATCGCCATGGTATACTCGCTTGCCGACGAGATTCGTCTATTGGACTTTCCGTCTGCGGAGGCGGAAGCGATCCTGGAACGCAGCAAAACTCGAATTTCCATTGTCGGAGAGAGCGTACAGTTAGGTCTCGAACCAGCTCATGCCCTTTGAAGGAAAAATTCGACACAAGTTATCCGGCCGAAACGGATTTATATCATACGACTGTGAATTGGAGGTATGAAATGAAGAAAATAATAAGTGCCAAATCGGCCGGAAACATTTTGCTGATTATCTTTAGTGCCCTCATTGTATTTCATATCCTAGTTTTAACCGGCCTTGTACCTGCCGATATCGTTTGGGGCGGGCGGGTAAATACTTTGCAAAGCACTTGGCGCGTTTTCGAAATGATCTCTCTTGTTTTTACGATTTTGTTTGCAATCATAGTTGCGGTCAAAGTCGGCTACATTAAAATCACAAGGTTCGATTCCGCCGTAACCATGTTTCTTTGGCTGATGTTTGCCTTTCTGCTTTTAAATAGCTTGGGCAACCTTGCGTCCGAATCATTACAGGAAAAATTGATATTCACCCCGATAACGATCATCGCCTCTTTATTAGTGCTTAGATTGGTGGTTGAAAAATAGAAAAATTGTGCACGGGCCTGTCCATTCCTCCCATAGCTTTCGACGCTTTTTTAAAATTATAACGAGCTGTTTTTATTGGGAAGAGTTTTCGAAAGAATCAACGCATCGCAAGGGCGCGAAAACAGAAAAAGACTCCGATGCCGAGGAGCGCCGCTCCCATAAACCGATTCAGAATTCCGAGTTTTTGCACGCCGATATTGGCCCGATAGCGGCCGATCAACCAGACCTTCAGCAAATCTAAAAAGACGGAAGTGCCAATGAGAGTGATAAAAAAAAGACAGTAATCTTTGGTCAGGTATCCATAAACGCTGATGCTCATGCCGGTGATGGTCAGCCAATAAAAGATCACGCTTGGATTTGTTACATTGACCATTACCCCTTTTAGGAAAAGCGGCAAGATCTCTTTTGCTTGATCTATCGAGCTCGAAGGCTGTTGGATTAAAGCTGAATTCGCTCTCTTGATTAAGAGCCGTAACCCCATGATAATAAGAATCAACCCTCCGATGATTCCCATGATCAATTTGCTATGGGAGTTCTGTAAAAATTGTGAAACCCCCATCCCCGAGATGCTCATGACCAGCAAATCCGAACCATGAATTCCAAATACGACCCAAGCCCCACCTTTAAAACCGCGGTTAAATGCCGCATCCATCTGCAGAATCAGGCCGGGGCCGACGGCGAAACTGAGACTTGCCGCTAAAACGAAAGCGCTGAAAAACGACGTCACAGATTCACCCTTTGGAGAATCAATTCGCACACTTCCCGAACGGCGCCCCGTCCGCCGGGCCTCTGCGTTACAAAGTGGGCAATTCGCTTGAGCTCCTCGGCTCCGTCTGCCACAGTGACGGCGATTCCGACTTTATTGAAAACGGAAAGATCATTGAGGTCATCGCCGATGTAGGCTGCCTGCTCCCATTCGATTCCCTCTGCCTTGAGGATTTTTTCGAGCTCCGAGGATTTATCCAAGCATCTTTGAACCAGATAATCAACCTGAAGTTTTTCGGCGCGATTTTTTACAAGCGCGGTGTTTTCCGATGTCAATATAGCAAGTTTTACCCCTTTTTCCTTAACCAAACGAAGGCCAAGGCCGTCGCGAGTATTAAATTTTTTGAGCTCATCGCCGCGCTCGGTGTAATACATTCCGGCATCGGTCAAAACGCCGTCGACGTCCAGCGCCAACAGCTTGACGCCTGCGATACGCTCATGGAAGTTGCTCGGCTGAAGGCCTTGGGCCAGACGCCGCCGAAGAAGCATTTCGACGATGTCAAAGTCGAGCTGGTCGTCGATTTCGTAGGTCAGTTCCTTCGGGTGCAGTCGGCGACAAATTTTTTCTCCAAACCACTTTCCTTGAGCGACAACGCTGCGGTCAAAAATATAGACATTGCCGTCATCATAGAAATATCCCGCGATTTCCTGCCGGCGCAGGTTCTGATGCGTGGCATATTCAATCGTTTTCACATAATAGCCGGTCGCGAGCGTGTCGTACCCGCCGGTTTGGAATTCGCGCACCGCCTCATCAATCGTATCGACATTTCGCAACGGCGAGGTGGGCTGAAGCAAAACGATTGTATCGGCATCGAGTTCGCGGCTATGGTGCTGCAAAACCTGCGCGGTTGTCGTCTCGTCCGAGGCCAGCTTGGGAGGCCTCAGCAGTACCTTGGCTCCGTAGCGTTTCGCCGTATCAGCGATTTCCAGGTCTTCCGTCGAGACGTAAAAGTCATCCAGCAGGGAGCTTTGTCTGGCGGCTTCGATCGTCCAATAAATGAGAGGGAAACCGGCGATCGGTTTGATGTTTTTTCGGGGAAGGCCTTTGCTGCCGCCGCGTGCCGGTATTATGCCGACGATCATTTCTTCTCCAGTAGAGTATGATAAAATTCAATGATTGCTTCCTTGGGTAACTTTTTTCGCCAATTGGAACCCAAGGCATTGTTCAAAGGCCGCTCCATCAACAGAACAATGTCGGCCATTTTGCCGAGCAGCTCGGCGTCGTAACTCAAGCCCTGCGGCATTTTCAATTCGATCTGCTGCTTGTCCAGCATTCGGCGGAATTCGTAGACATATGCGGGATAATACTTTTCCAGTTCGTTGAAGATGATGCAGTTGGCCTCGCCGTGACGAATATGGAAGGCCCAGCTGATGCCGTAAGAGAGCGCATGCACCAATCCCACTTCGGAATAGACGATGGAATAACCGCCCATAAGGGAAGCGACCATAAGGTCTGCATCGCTGCCGCCGGTCAGGAAAACAGACGCGCACATGTCCAGCGCCTTGGAGGCAAAAGCGGCGGCAAATTCGTTGATAAAGTTGCCGGAAAGGGATTCTACGCAATGGATGTAGCAATCCATGCCGGTATAAAAGCGCTGCAGTTTAGGAACGGTCTGCAAAAGCGTCGGATCCAGTATGACAAAATCGAACAAGGTAAAGTCGCTGTTGATGCCCTGCTTTTTCGTCGGACCGGTGAGGACGGCAGTACGCGACACCTCTGCTCCGGTTCCCGAAAGCGTCGGAATGCCGATCTTGTAGACCGCCGGGTTCTTGACCAGATCCCAGCCTTGATAATCTTCCGCCTGTCCGGGATTAGTCAACAACACGGCCAGGGCTTTGGCCGTGTCGAGCGTAGACCCTCCGCCGACGCCGACAACCACGGCCGGCAGTTTGTCCGAGTACGCGAGCGTTCTATCGCGCAGGCGATTGACTTCCGCCGTTGTGGGTTCCTGCGAAGTGTCCAGAAAAAAGACCAGATCCTCATCCGTCGGCGAGAGAGCGGAAAATAATGTTTCATCATCCTTGAAAAAATGATCGATGATAAAGACAACATAACCCTTTCGCCGCAGCGGATTTAGGACTTGCGGAGTCTGCCGGACTGCTCCTGCGGCAAAGATCAATTGGGGTACCGGTTTGAAAATACGAAATTGCGGCAACATCACGCTTTTCCTTTCAGTTCGTTAAGGGCGGCATCCACGGAAGCGATTAGATAATCGACCTCTTCATCCGTCATATCGCTTCCAAAAGGGAAGGAGATCATATTGTCGAAAAACTCGTCGGTTTGGGGGCAATCGGCAGAGACATAGCCGTGACGCTGAAAGAGCTCATATCGGTACAACGGATAATACTGCACGACACATTTGATTTTGTATTTGTTGTAGAGCAGACGGATCAGCTCGTCTCTTCCGGCCCCATTCGAAAGTTTGGAAACTCTTGCCGGAAGCAGGTGCAGGGCGGAGACGCATTCAGAAGGAATTTTTTGAAAAATCAATTCCGGGTGATGGGTTAAGCTTTTGACGATTCGATTCCGAATTTCCAACCGGCGCTTCAATTGCTTATCCAGACGTTTGAGCAGCAGATTTCCGGCAAAGGCTTGTATTTCCCCCAAAGCGTAATTATGAGGAATCGCTCCGGGAACCGCCTCGATGATGTTGGTCATCGCCGGAATCCAATAGTCGGTTTGATTTGCAAAGGGCCGTTGACCGATTTTGCGTAATCCCAAGATTTTTTCAGCATAATCGGAATTATCAGTAACAATCATGCCGCCTTCTCCCAGCGTCGTAATGTTCTTCTGGCTGTGGAAACTAAAGCAGCCGAAATCCCCGAAGGTACCGACGGCTTTTCCTTTATATTTTGCCCCCGGCGCCTGAGCGCAGTCTTCGACCACATAAAGGTTGTGCTGCTCGGCGACTTCCATCAGCGCATCCATTTGCACCGGCAGGCCGTACAAATGAACCGGCACTACAACGCGTGTCTTCGGCGTGATTTTACTGACGACATCATCTATATCCATCACAAAAGTTTCCGGATCAATGTCGGCAAAAACGAGTCGGCATCCTTTGCGCATAAAGCCCAAGGCGGTTGCCGTAAAAGTATGAGCCGGCAAAATAACTTCATCGCCGGGACCAATATCCAGAATCATAGCAGCCAAGTCGAGAGCGGCCGTCGCATTGCAGACTCCGAATGCATAGCGGCTGCCGATGTATTCGGCAAAGTTCCTTTCAAATTCCTGCAGATACGGCCCCATCGTCAGAGTTTTAGCGCGCGCGATCGCTTCGGCCAATTGGGCGATTTCTTCGGCTGTGAGGCGCGTCTGAATAGCCGGAAAATCCAACTTTAAAGACATTCTTTTACTCCCGTCATAATTTCGATTGCAGATGGTTCTTTACGATCTCAGCTATTTTTTCCGCCGACTTGCCGCCGTTTTGAATCGGCAGCAGGCGACGCAGCTCGTCAAGATTCAAATCGCAGTGAACCTCTTTGCCCAGCGCCAAAGCGGCGTAAACCACTGACGACTGCCTCGTGATAAAGACGTCGCAATTGGCGGTCATCGCCAGGGTATCGCATTCTGCCAAGATCTCGGCTCCCGGCGCCCACCGCCTAATTTCGGCAGCCGCTCTTTTGACGTTTTCCGCAGGATGAAGCTTGAAGACCAGCGGTCGGCCGTCGGCAATACGAACAGCTTTTTGAATAAAGCCCTTGCGGTCTTCAAATTCTCCGCACTCGCGCAGATTCGAGGTTACGGCCAGTACATAGCCGCGCATGGGAAACGTATTCTCCTTGTAAGCGGCAAAGTTGTCGAAATTGGGAATGCCGGTAACGTAAATTCGATTCGGATCGGCGCCTTTGCGGACGAAAAGCTCTTTGTAGCCCTCCGAGGCGACGAAAAACAGTGTGTAGGCATTCGAGAGACCGGTTGCCGAAGTGCCCGCCATCCATCGAGGTATTAGGCCCGCTTTATAAACTCGATATCTTTTTCGTTCCGGGTCCGTCATACCCTCCTGAATCAAAAAAATCGGTCGATTGCGGATATTGCGCTGAATAATGAGATCGGTGCAGGTAAAGACGGCATCATAAACATGCGCCTTTCCGGCTTCATCCATGGCACAGTTATTTTGCACCAAAAACCGGAGCGTCGCTTGTCGATGTTTCCCTCCCAGAATAGTGTTGTGAAATATGGTGCGCCACAGTCTTTCCGGTTCAATTCCTATGTAGAAAGGCGAAAAAAAGCACTCGTCTTGAGAAAAAAAGCGGGAAATTTGATAAAGCTGCGTCGTTTGATTCAGTGAACCGCAGATAAAAAGCAACTTCATGATAGAGAAAGGCACCTCTTACACGGCTTTGGAACACTGCCGGGAAATAAACTCGGGCAACGAATGAATGCCGGCGGGTTTGATTTTTTGATTATACCATGTCTGCAGGCTCTTTTTTCGTTGTGTCCGCGGCGGACGGAGCTTGGCTCTGACCGCAAGTTCGCTCTCATAGACCCGTTTAATTCCGTCGCCCATAAACAGGTTAAGGCGGCGAATTCCTTCGGTCAGTTGAGCCAACTCCTGCATGTCCAAAGAAGCGGCCTGATCAGTGCCCCACATGGACTTGTCAAGGGTGATGTGCCGCTCGATAAAGGCTGCTCCCAAAGCGACCGCCACAATACTGGGCAGCGCACCCTGCTCGTGGCCCGAATAGCCGATGACGGCTTCGGGATAACGTCGTTTGAGGGAATTGATCATCAATAAATTGACTTCGGAATCGGGACAAGGATAGGAGCTGGTCGTATGCGCCAGCAGGATATTTCGTTCATCGAGCAGGTCTACGGCCTCGTCGATTTCATCCAGAGTCGACATGCCTGTAGAAATCATGACCGGTTTGCCGATTTTTTTCATGACCGCGAGCAGCTCCGCGTTGGTCAACATAGCGGACGGCGCTTTATGGAGCGGCGGATTGAACTGTTCAATAAATTTAAGCGAAGGTACATCCCAACTAGACGCAAACCACAAAATGCCGATTTGCCGGCAGAAGCGGTCGATTTCTTCAAAGTCGTCGGCGTCAAGTTCTATTCGATGTCGATAGTCGATATAGGTTAGTTCTCCCCAAGGTGTCTGGCGCTTCACATACCATTGTTCCTTCGGCACGCAGAGTTCAGGAGTCCGCTTTTGAAATTTGACCGCATGACAACCGGCGGCAACGGCTCCTTCGATCATTTTTTTGGCAATTTCCAGCGAACCGTTGTGATTAATGCCGATCTCTGCCACAATAAAAGGGGGAAATGCTTCGCCGATCCATCGATCGGCGATTTTGATGCGAGGCAAACGCAAAACCGCCATGTCGACTCCTTTGCAGATTAATTTTCTCTAAAAACTACAAGCCTATTGTTAGCGGATTATTAGAGATATGTTAAAATTCCAGTTTCACCGGCCGACCGATTCCAAATTTGTTGTTTTTCACAAAACTGTTTTTAAGTTAATATCATGCATAACGGGCTGGTCTTAGAATGAAAATTGGTTGCGGTTTATTTATTTTTCTTCTTTTATTTTTTTGCTTGGAACAGCCTTTCTCGAGGGTTTCACTTGAAGGTAAGGAATGGTCGTTGCTTAATATGATCTCTGCCGATTCGCTTCGCCGGCATATCGAATTTCTCGGCAGCGATTCGTTGGAAGGGCGCGCCGTCGGTACGCGCGGTGAACGAAAAGCAGCCGACTATATTGCTGCCAGATTGCGCGCTTACGGCCTCAAACCCTTAGGAGACAACGGCACCTACTTCCAGACCATTCCGATGCACGGCAGCCGAGCGCTCAAAGAATCCGAACTGACACTCTTTTTCGGTGATGAAAAACATGAATTGCGCCTTGGTGAAGACTATTTGTTGCTCAAAACCGGCGCACAGACCTTTATCCCGCAGGCGGTGCCGTTGGTTTTTGTCGGATTCGGCATCATTGCGCCGGAATTTGATTATAATGACTATCAAAGCCTGGATGCCGAGGGGAAAATCGCCGTCATGCTCACCGGCGAACCTTATTCCGGCGATCCCTCCTATTTTGCCGGCGAGGACCCGACGATCTATTCGCTGCTGGAATCCAAGCAACGCACGGCCGTCAGTCGCGGCGCCATGGGGTGTCTGTTCATACCGGCGCCCATGGATGCGGATTTTCGTGACTGGGAAAAGAAAAGGCGCGAGTTTGCATTCGAAGAGGTTACGCTGGCCTATTGGCCGTCCGGCCATTTCAGCGCCGTGATCAATCCGGACTCGGCGGCAAAATTATTCCGCAAAGCCCCTTTTTCGCTTAACCAGGTTTATGAAATGTATCGACGCAGTACCGTACGCAGCTTTGCTATGCACGCTTCCCTATCCTTTCACGGCCGGTTTCTCGAACGCGATTTCATCGGCACCAACGTCCTCGGCCTAATCGAGGGCAAGGAGAAAGGCGTCAAAGCTTCTTTCCTCCTTATTTCCGCGCATTTCGATCATCTCGGCATCGGCCCGAGCGTTAATGGAGATTCAATTTACAACGGTGTACTCGACAACGCTGTAGGAGCTGCGGCGGCGTTGGAATTGGCGAGAGTCTTTGCAGCGTCGCGCCTTGACTGCAGCCCGTCGATGATCTTTCTTTTTACAACCGGCGAAGAAAAAGGTCTGATCGGCTCGCGTTTATACTGCGACCACCCGCCGGTGCCGCTGCACAAAACCCTCGCCAATCTCAACATCGACGGCTTGGCGACGTTGGATGACTTTAAAGATGTCGTCGGCGTCGGCGCCGAATTATCCACACTCGGCGATTACTTGAAAGAGACGGCTGATCGTCTCAATCTACGAGTATCCCCAGTCCCTTCGCCTTTCCTTGCCCACGAATCCTTTGCCAGATCGGACCAATTGTCTTTTGCACAAGCGGGGATTCCTGCCATCCTTATTTCGGAAGGATTGAACACTAAAAACCTCACCTTAGAACAAGCGCTTCAGTATCTGCTTTATTGGTATGAAAATATCTATCATTCACCGTTCGACGATTTGTCGCAGCCTATCCATTACGGTGCAGCCGTCAAACATGTTCAAGTCCTTGCAACGTTTTGCCTGTCGCTTTTGAACGCAAAAACAACGCCCCAGTGGCGGCCGGGAACGGGCTTTCTTGCCGAACGACTGCGCACGATTGCCGAAAAACGGTAGGCAAGAGGATGTTATGAAAAAATGGTGGACTTGCTTCTTGCTTCTTACGGCCTGCTTATGCGCTCCCCCTGTCCGAAAAAAGCCGACAATTATTCGCATTGTCGGCTCGGACACTCTTTTGCTCTTGACCGGCCGTTGGGCGGAAGAATACATGAAACAACATCCGGAAGTTTCCATTCATTTTGAAGGCGGCGGGACAAAAAAGGGAGTTGAGGCTTTAATCGATGGCCGCGCCGACATCTGCACTGCATCCAGACCGTTGAATCCCTCCGAAGTCCGACTCCTGGCTGAACGCTATAAGGTCATCGGCATGAGCCATCTCGTAGCAAAAGATGCATTGAGCATCTACCTTCATCCGGATAATCCGGTGCAGAATCTGACTCGAGCACAACTGAAGGATATTTTTACGGGCGTCATATCAAATTGGCGCCAAATCGGCGGCCTGGATGAGCCGATTCTGGTAATTGTTCGCTCCCCTAATTCCGGCACTTATCAATACTTTAAAGAGCACGTACTGAACGGCGAAAATTATGTTTCGACAGCCGTTGTCATGCCGACGACTCCGGCGGTAGCCAAGGCGGTTGCAGAGCATCGCGCCGCGATAGGTTACGGAGGCGCCGGCTTCGGCAGCAATGTACGGCACTGCAGCGTCGACGGAGTAGAGCCGACAGCTGAAAACGTCCGCAACGATTCCTACCCGCTTGTGCGTTACCTTTATTTTGTTACGGCCAATACCCCGAGAGGCGCCGTCAAGGCATTTATCGATTGGGTGCTCAGAGACGGGCAAAAAATCGTTGGGGAACTCGGCTATTTCCCTCTCTGGGGCGAACCCTAGCAGATAGCGCAAGGGGACTTTTGCAGTTCCTCTTAATTATTTCTTAACGTTGCGCTGATAATGCTTTAACCGGTACAGTGTAAATTTTGCCGCTCAATTTGCAGAAACCTGTAGTAACCAAAGAAAGGCGGCAAAATATGTTACATCAGCTTTTGCGAAAGCGTAAGCTTGTACTGCTCTTGGGGTGGGTAATCACGTTACCCCTTTTCTCTCAGACAACCGGAAAAATCGTCGGCAAAGTTGTGGATGCCGAGACCAATGAAGCCATGCCGGGCGTAAACATTGTTGTCGTCGGCACAACCAGCGGAGCGGCCACCGACCTCGACGGCAACTATGTCATCCCCAACCTCGCACCGGGCGAGTACAGCTTGAAATTTTCATTCATCTCCTACAAAACGGTTACGATTCAAGGCATTCAGGTGCGGCCGGGGAAAGAATCCAAGATTGATGTAGCCCTTCAGCCGTCGGTCATCGAAATGTCGGAAGTGGTCGTTTCGGCAGAGGCGTTGAGAACAAGCGAATTCTCCGTCCTGAACATGCAGAAAAACGCCAACATGATTCTCGACGGCATGAGCGCTGAACTGATCACCAAAAACAACAGCTCCGACGGTACCGACGTTTTAAAACGGATGGCAGGCATTACCATTTCAGAAGGCAAATACGCTTTCATTCGCGGCGTCAGCGACCGCTACAACACGACCATGCTCAACGGAGCCTCTCTGCCGAGCACGGATCCGGAGAAACGCAGTTTTGCCTTTGACTTGTTTCCGGCTAATCTGCTCGAAAATATGACGGCGGCCAAAAGCGCTACGCCGGACAAACCGGGTGATTTTTCCGGCGGCCTGATTGAAATGAATACAGTCGATTTCCCCTCATCAAAAATCTTTACGCTCAGCTTGTCGACAAGTTACGACCCGCAAACAACTTTTAGGGATTTCGTCACTTATCAAGGCGGCAAAACCGACTTTTTAGGCCTCGATGACGGTACGCGCGCCATGCCCTCACTTATCAATAAAACCAAAGTCGGCCGCGGCACCTATAACTCCGACGAATTGCGCGAAATCGGCTTGGCATTTAAAAATAATTGGCAGACCCACACAGTCCAGGCCCCGCTGCGCGGCAGCATGAAGCTGAGCTACGGGAATTCGCACACCTTCGGTTCGAACGTTTTCGGCTACATTGCCGGATTGAACTATTCCAATCAGGATGCGATAACGGATCTCCAAAAAGCAAACTATACGTACGACGGGCCTCGTTACGAATTCGTCGGTACCGACTATGCCAACTCGGTAAACCTGAGCGGCATGGCGAACTTTAGCCTTCGTTTGGGTCAGAATCACAAGCTCAGCTCGAAGAATATCTACAACTTGAACAGCGATAATGAGACGACCGTTTACGAAGGTCCTTCGTATTATTTCCCCGATTACCGCCGCACTTACTCGCTGACGTTCGTATCGCGTTCGCTTTACTCCTCCCAGCTGAAAGGGAGCCATCGGTTTTCACTTTTCAATGGGCTGACTTGGGACTGGAATGCAAGTTACGGCAAATCGGAACGGGATGAGCCGGATACCCGCCGCTATGTTTACAACCGAGATCTTTATGACCCGGAAGAGGAATTCCGGTTCCTGCTTGATCAATCGCTTTCAACTCGCTTTTTCAGCAGGTTGGACGATATCGACCGCGGGTTCGATACGAACTTTTTAATCAAGTTATGGCGGAATCCCAATCTTCCGGACATCAAATTCGGATTTTTGTATAACGATAAAGAAAGAGATTTCGAAGCCAGAACCTTCGGCTTTTGGAACGTCCCCGGCGGAGATTTCCGCAAAGAAGATGCTCTGATGAGAGCACCGATTGAGGAAATTTTTCAGCCGGAAAATTTCGGTAACCGCTTTATCGAAATCA
This sequence comes from candidate division KSB1 bacterium, assembly GCA_034505495.1. Taxonomy (NCBI): domain Bacteria; kingdom Pseudomonadati; species Candidatus Zhuqueibacterota bacterium. The sequence goes on from JAPDQV010000005.1 coordinate 41,636, forward strand.
TCGAAATTACCAAGCCTGCCGACAGTTATCGTTCAAAGCAGTTCATCAACGCGGGCTATTTGATGACCACCTTTAAGATTTACAGCAGATTAAAGGTGATCACCGGCGTTCGATATGAAATGTCCCGGCAATACATGGATTCTTATACCATCACCAATGAGCCGGTGCGCGTCCGCTCTCTTTATCGCGACTGGCTGCCGAGCGTCAATCTCAGCTATGCTTTGACTCAAAAGAGCAATCTGCGGGCGGCGTTTGCCAAAACTCTGGCTCGCCCGGAATTTCGCGAGATTGCGCCGTTCAGCTACTTTGATTTCTTAAACTATGAGCTGGTTGAGGGCAATCCCCATCTCAAACGGACTTTGGTGAACAATTTCGATCTTCGTTATGAATTCTATCCCTCCAATGTCGAGTTGATGGCGATCAGCGGATTCTATAAAGAATTTGATGATCCTATCGAGCAAATCTTGCTGGCCGCGTCGGCCTTTCAGCCCATCCGTTCGTACGAAAATGCCGATCGCGCCTTAACATACGGCGTCGAGTTCGAGCTGAAAAAGGGATTTGCCTTTATCGATCCGCGTCTGGCGCCTCTCTCCTTTGCAGGCAACCTCAGCCTCATTCATTCCGAGATCGATCTTGCCGGTGATAAAGCCTTTCAAGCGGACAAACGACCGCTGCAGGGCCAGGCTGACTTTATTGCCAACGCCGGTTTATACTATGAAGCAACAGACGGCAAATTTACGGCATCGGCCGTCTATAACAAAGTCGGCAAACGCATTCACAGCGTCGGGTTTGCCAATTTGGGCGACGTAATCGAAATGCCGAGAGACCAAATTGACCTTACTCTTACCACCAAAATCTTTGACGGCATCAAATTCAAGGCTGCTGTTAAAGATCTTTTGAATAAGGATCATCGTTTCATTCAACGTTCGCCTTTTGGCGACAAGCCTGCGGAAATTTCCCGTAAAGGTCGTGTATTCTCTGTGGGACTCTCTTATCAGTTCTAGTGATTCTCGGAAAACCCCCTGTCAGAAAGCATTGCGTTTTTATGATTCTTTAACCTAGACTTCATATCCGGTTATTATAAGACAACGACATTATCCGCGCAAGAGATCGACCATAAAAAGGCTCTTGCGCGGTATTCATTAATACTAGAAGGAGGTTCAATGCGTTATTTTTCCAGAATGATTTTAATTGTTCTGCTGACAGGAGGTTTGCTCTACCCGGCTCAAGCCGTTTTAGAGGGCAACATTACTGCTAACCGTACCCTTTCTGCGGATTCTACCTATCTTTTGCGCGGCTTTGTGCGGGTTATGGAAGGTGCAACTCTGACGATCCCGCCGGGCACTATTATTTATGGTGAATTCAATACGCAAGGTTCTCTCATTGTCAAGCCGGGCGGCAAGATCATCGCCCAGGGCTCGGTCAATAAACCGATCATCTTTACCAGCGAATTCGCCAGACCAGGTTCCCCCCAACCCCCGCAGCGCGGCGACTGGGGCGGCGTCATCATCCTCGGTAAAGCCCCCATCAACGTCCCGGGCGGCTCCGCCGCCATCGAAGGCCCAGGCGACACCTACGGCGGCAACGACCCCGACGACAACAGCGGCGTCCTCTCCTACATCCGCATCGAATACGCCGGCATCGCTTTCTCCCCCAATAACGAAATCAACGGCCTCACCTTCGGCGGCGTCGGCAGAGGCACCAAGGTCGATCACATCCAGGTCTCCTACGCCAACGACGACGCCTTCGAATTCTTCGGCGGCACCGTCAACTGCAAATACCTCATCTCCTACTCCACCCTCGACGACGATTTCGACACCGACTTCGGTTACTCCGGCAAACTCCAGTTCCTCCTCGCCGTCCGCGACCCCGAAGTCGCCGACGTCTCCGGCTCCAACGGCTTCGAGTCCGACAACGACGGCGCCGGTTCCACCAACGAACCCAGAACCGCTCCCACTTACTGGAACGTCACCCTCATCGGACCCCTGGCCACGCCGACAACGCCCATCAACTCCAACTACAAGCGCGCCATGCACCTCCGCCGCTCCTCCCAAAACAAAATCCATAACGCCCTCATCATGGGCTGGCCCGTCGGCATCCTCATCGACGGCCCCAACACCGTCGCCGACGCCAAAGCCGGCGTCACCTACGTCAAAAACTCCATCATCGCCGGAACCACCAGCAACTTTAAATCCACAGACACCGAATTCGAAAATGCCATGGCGGCCTGGTTTATTAATCACGGCGGCAAGACATTCGCAACCAATAATGATGTCAAGTTGGTCGATCCTTTCAATCTTCTAAACCCCAATCCGATGCCGAATCAAGGTTCGCCCATCGTCCTCGGCGCCGGCACACCGCCGAACGACGGCTTTTTCGATCCGACCGCCAATTTTATCGGCGCCTTCGGTCGCGAAGACTGGACCGCCGGTTGGAGCACTTTTAACATTCAAGTTCCCACGGCTGTTGAAGAAAAGAGCACGGCCGAAAATCCGAAGGATTATAACCTCTATGCCAACTATCCGAACCCCTTCAATCCTTCTACGGTCATCGAGTTTGCCCTGCCCAAGGCCGACTTTGTAAAACTGACTGTTTACGACATGTTGGGCAGGCAGATCGCCACGCTGGCGGAAGGCCGAATGGAAGCCGGTATTCATACTGTTTCCTGGGAAGCATCGAATTTGCCGAGCGGCATTTATTACTACTCTCTGCAGACCAGTGAAAAAACTCTGGTGCGCAAAATGACGCTTCTCCGTTAAATCAACCGACCGTAAGGCCGATTATTTCCTTCTACCTCGCAGCCCCAGCCCTGCCGTCAAGACAATGGTTTCTGCAAAAGCCGCCTTCGGCGGCAGGGCTTTTTTAGACATTATCCTGCAGACTTTTCACGCTATGCATTTTATTCGGCTTTTCCATAGTTCCTTTTATCCTCGAGAAATTATTTTTCTTCAAATTTAGTTATGGATGTCGTATTTTACACACAAGACGAGGGAATTGACCTATGCAAAAAACTATTCTCATTGTCGATGACGAAAAAGACATAGTCGACCTTTTGGCCTATAATCTCCAGGCTGAGGGATATGCGGTGTCTACAGCCTTTGACGGTGAAGAGGCTGTGAAGAAAGCCGAAAGCGAAAAGCCGGATTTAATTCTGCTGGATATTATGCTGCCGAAAAAGGACGGTCGACAAGTGCTGCGGGAACTGCGGGAAAAACCCTCCACCAGCACCATCCCTGTAATTTTTTTGACCGCCAAAGACAGTGAAATCGACGAAGTGATCGGGCTGGAACTCGGCGCCGACGATTATGTCGTCAAACCGATCGCCATCCGCAAGTTGTTGGCGCGCATTAAAAAGGCGTTCCGCAAACCGGCATCGGAAGAACCGCAGAATGTTTTGCAGTTCGGTGATTTGATCATCGATCCGGCAAAATATTTAGTAACCGCGGGAGGACGCGAGATTACTTTGACTAAAAAAGAATTCGAGATTCTTCTTTATCTTGCTCAGCGACCGAAACGGGTGGTCAGCCGGCGTATTCTGCTGGAGGATCTCTGGGAAGATAATGTCGTTGTCATCGATCGGACCATCGATGTGCACATTCGAAAAATTCGTGAAAAATTGGGCGAACCCTACCTTAATCATATCGAAACCATCAAAGGAGTTGGTTATCGCTTTCGGGCTGACTGACGCCTGCCTATGCACTTGTCGCTTAGACAGAAAATCATTTTCTTGGTTTTAGCGCTTTTATTCTTTGTCACAACTGCCGGCGCTCTCTTTTCCACTTTTGAAATACAGCGCTATTATCGCCGCTTGGTTTATCGGCAGCTTGCGGTCAAATTGAACGAGATTGAGTATTTGATGGAGTCTTTTCCTCCTAATTTGACCGAAGCGGAACGAGATTCTCTGCTCCTAAAATTATCATCGATTTCCGGCCAACGCTTGACTCTCATAGATTCTATCGGTATAGTCCGCTTTGATTCGGCTGTACCGCGCGATTCTCTCTTTCTTCTTGAAAATCACATTAATCGGCCTGAGATTCAGGCTGCCGCACGCGAGGGCTATGGTCACGACGAACGGCGCAGCGCCTCGGTGCATCGAACGATGTTCTACTCCGCAAAGGTGGTTGACAGTCGCTCTCTCTTCCCAATCCGATATATTCGTCTGGCAATGCCTGCAGAAAACGTGCACGCTGTGATGCGGGCTTTTCGCTGGAAAATCTTTGGCGGCAGCGGGGCGGCTTTTTGCCTGATTGCATTTATCAGCTATGTGGCTGCCGGCAGGATTACACTTCCCATTCGCCATCTTTCTCAAGTCGCCACGGCGGTCAAGGAAGGAAATCGTCAGGCGCGGTTTGCAAAAATTCATGACGACGAATTGGGGGCATTGGCCTCATTGCTTAATCAGATGCTCGACAAGCTTCAAGAAGATTTCGAAAAGATGAAACGGCTGGAGCGTGTCCGCTCGCAGTTTCTGGGAAACGTTTCGCACGAGCTGCGTACGCCGATCTTCTCCATTCAAGGCTACCTCGAAACGCTTCTTAACAATCCGGACATCGATCCCCGTAAGCGGCAGGAGTTTATTGCCAAGACCTATCATCAGGCCATGCGGCTGAATAGCCTGCTGACCGATTTGATCGACATTTCCCGTATCGAATCGGGTGAAATGAAGATGTCGTTCTCTCCTTTTGATGTTCATGAATGGCTGCAAAAAATCACCGCCGATTTTCAGGAAACGGCTGTGAAACATTCAATTAATCTGCAGTCCCTGTTGCCGGAAAACAAACGGGTATTGGTTCTCGGCGATCGCGAACGGCTGACGCAGGCCATGCAGAACCTCGTAACCAATGCGATCAAGTACAATTTTCCCGAAGGGTGGGTTCGAGTCGGCTTTATCGAGCATAAAAGCCGCGTCGAAATATTCGTAGAGGACAGCGGACGCGGCATTGCCGAAGAACACATTCCGCGCATATTCGAGCGATTTTACCGCGTCGATAAGGAGCGATCGCGTGATATGGGCGGCACCGGTTTGGGGTTGGCGATCGTCAAGCATATCGTCGAGGCGCACGGAAGCAAGGTATCCGTTGAAAGCGAGTTGGGTAAAGGCTCCCGCTTTTCCTTCCAATTAAAGAAACACGTCCCTAGCAGCGAGCATGAAAGCTGATATGGAAGGCAAAAAAGCTGCCGTTGCCATGAGCGGCGGCGTCGACAGCTCGGTTGCGGCCGCTTTGCTACTTGAACAAGGGTTCGATGTAATCGGCATTACCATGCTGCATTACGACTCGAAATGCCGTTGCGCCGAGCAGGCAGTCGAGGAAGCCTTCCGCGTCTGCCGCGCTCTTTCCATCGAACATCACGTTTTGGATCTGCGGAATGAGTTTAAACAGACAATTATTGAGTACTTTATCCGAGAATATCTGGCAGGCCGCACGCCGAACCCTTGCGTGCTTTGTAACCCGACGATCAAGTGGGGCAAATTGATGTCTTTTGCTTTTTCTCTCGGCGCCGATTATTTTGCCACCGGACATTATGTCAGCCTGAGTTTCGATACTGCAAGCGGGCGGTATCAGATTCGCCGATCGCAATATCGTGCTAAGGATCAAAGCTACGCACTTTGGCGTCTCTCGCAGGAGCAGCTCAGCCGCTCACTCTTTCCCTTAGGGGATTGGCAAAAGGACGATGTGCGCCGTAAAGCGGCGGAACTTGGACTGCCGGCTGCTGAAAAGGCGGAAAGTCAAGACATCTGCTTCATTCCGGACAACGATTATGTCGCATATCTGCGGGAAAGGTTGAGCGAACGCGGCCAACTACCGTCTCCCGGCGACGTGGTCGACGCACAAAACCGCTTTTTAGGCAGGCATCGCGGCTATCCGTTTTACACGATCGGACAGCGTAAAGGGTTGGGGATTGCCGTAGGAAGGCCGCAATATGTGGTCGAAATTGACGCCGCCCGTAACCGCGTTCGGGTCGGCAATAAAGAGGACCTTTTGGCCGACGGCTTGTCGGCTTGTGATGTCAATTGGGTGTCCATTGCGCCGCCTACCGGCGCGCTGCACGTGACGGCTCACATCCGATATAACGATCCCGGTTATCCTGCCGTATTGTATCCGCTGGGAGAGGATAGGGTTAAAATACGTTTCGACGAACCCCGCACGGCGGTTACTCCGGGTCAATCCGCCGTTTTCTATGCAGGGAATTTGCTTCTCGGCGGCGGAATTATCGAAAAGTCGATCGGACGCGGCGAATTTCATACAGATTTGCGCGAATCCGCCGCGTCGCAAGTTTAAGCACGAAAGACCGGCGGCACACCTTTGGCGAGCTGCCGAAGCCGTTCAATTTCGTCCTTTTTCAACGGTTTGGCAGCGGCGGCTATGCGGAAGGAACGATCCCATAATACCGGATCGCCCGGCGGAATGGCGGCTGTTACGCCCTGCATCATCGTCCAGTTGAACGCCAAACGAGCCGTTTCATCGTCCTCTTTGGGGATTGGATGATACCAAACTTTGCGATAAGCAAGACTTTCGCCTTCGATGCGAGCACGATGCGCCAGGCTTTTGAGCGCCAAAATGCCCATCTTTTTCCTGCGCGCGGTTTCGACAACGCGCGGACCAAAATTTCCTTCGAACCAATTCACGAAATTGATTGGAAAAAGGATCGTGTCGAAATCAAAACGCTCCATGGCGGCCAAAGCCGCTTTTTCCGAGTGCGCGGAAAAACCAAGAAATTTGACCTTGCCTTCCTGCTTGGCTTTAAGCAAAACCTCCATTGCTCCTTTCGGACCAAAGGCGATTTCAATATCTTCATCTGTCGTTAAATGATGAAGCTGATAAAGATCAAAATAATCGGTACGCAAGGTTCGAAGGGAATTTTCCAATTCCTTTTGCGCCTCGTCGGCGGTGCGCCGATTGGTTTTGCAGGCTAAAAAGCAGCGTTTGCGGTAAGGCTCCAGGGCAGGGCCCAATCGCTCTTCGGCATTCCCGTAGGTGGGAGCAACATCGAAATAGTTTATTCCGCGATCAAAAGCGCGCGCCACCATTTCGTTGGCGACATTCTGCTCTTCATCCATCACCAAAATGCCGCCGAAACCGAGGATGGAAAGCTTTTCTCCGGTTCGGCCGAGTTTGCGCCGCGGCATTTGATTAGGCGCACCGACTAAAAAGGAGGGCAGCACTGAGGCAGCCAAGGTTGTTTTAGCCGTAATCATTATAAATTCCCGCCTTTTCATTCATACCTCCAATTTTTTTCAATTCACGCAGTCTTGTGAACAAAAAGCGCTTGCAAATCTATTCCGAATATACTAAAGTGAAAAAATAAGAGGAAAACGGCGTGTCGATCAAAGACATTTTGGGCAAATTTGCGTTGGCAATGGCTGTAGGTATCCTTATCGGCCTTCAGCGTGAATTTGCAGCGGAGCAGGATAATAAAAAAATTATTGCCGGAATCCGCACGTTCGGACTTTTAGGGTTGTTGGGCGGCATGGCGGCAATGATTTCGCAGATTTTTTCTTCGCCGATGCCGCTTTTGGTGGTGTTTTCAGCAACGGGATTATTGATTATAGCCGGATCGATCCTTGAATCTTTACGCGGGCAGATCGGCTTGACGACTGAAGTCTCTGCTTTATTGACACTGCTTCTCGGGGCATTGATCTTTTTCGGTTACAGTGTCGCGGCGATTGCCGCCGCTGTCGGCGTAGCCGTTCTGCTCTCTCTAAAGCTGGAGTTGCAGACGTTTGTCCGTTCCCTCTCACGTGAGGATTTGTTGGCAGCGCTTAAATTTGCCGTCATTACCGCCGTGATTCTGCCCATCCTGCCCGACAAGTCTTTCGGGCCGCCGCCGTTCGATCTTTTTAATCCCTATTCCATCTGGCTACTGGTTGTCCTTATCTCCGGTCTAAGTTTTATCGGCTATATCCTTATTAAAATGATCGGTCGAAAAGGGATTGTTCTCTCCGGCGTATTGGGCGGATTTGTTTCCAGCACCGCCGTAACCCTGACGATGACGCAAAAAAGTCGTTCAGTACCTCAGGCAGGCGCTGCTTATGCTCAAGCCGTCTTTTTCTCCTGGGCCATTATGTTCCTGCGGGTAATTGTCGTTTCCACGATCGTCTACTTACCCCTGCTTGCGCGTTTAGGTCCGGCGCTTGCAGCTGCAGCCTTTGTCGCTTTAACTGCCGGCTTTTTCATCGGCAAAAAGCAAAAACTGCAGAGCAACGGTGAAGAGCCGATTTTGACGAACCCTTTGGAACTAATCCCGGCCCTCAAGTTTGCGGCCTTGTTTTCGCTCGTTCTGCTGCTCGCAAAAGCGGCGGAAATTTATTGGGGCGATAAAGGATTGTATGCGGCAAGCCTGCTCTCCGGCTTGGTGGATGTGGATGCGGTTACGCTTTCCGTTGCGCGCTTGGCGGGCGATAGTCAGGCAGCCTTAACGGCGGCTGTGCGTGCAATTTTGCTGGCTTGTTGTTCGAATACATTGTTGAAAACCGGTGTTGCCGTGATCGGAGGCTCCGCATCATTTCGTCGCGCCCTGCTGCCGGGCAGTTTGCTGACCTCAGCTCTTACCGCACTGCTCGCTTTTATCCTCTAAGCTGCTTTTTTACCCGCAAATTTGCTTGAATTCTCCGGATGTTGCGGAAATCATGCGACCCCATTTGTATTCGGAACGGCATAAAAAAAGCTCCTCGGAATGCATTTCAGTGGGAGCCTGACGGTCCGAGGAGCTTGAAGGACGGGAGAATAGGCGGGAGGGGGGTGACCTCTTCTCCCGTTGTCCTGCCGGCTATTTAATCAGCGTCATTTTCTTCATTTCTTTAAAAGATCCCGCATTCAGACTGTAGAAATAAATACCCGGGCTTAATTCCGAAGCGTCCAGCGTTATTTTGTGCGTGCCGGCCTTCAATTCACCGTCGACCAAAGTCATTACGCGCCTGCCGAGCAAATCGTACACCTGCAGCGTCGCATAACCGCTTTCCTTTAACTGAAAGACGATGGTGGTCGTCGGATTGAACGGATTGGGAAAATTTTGCATTAACGCATAGTCCAACGGCGCTGTAACTTCGAATTTGACCGTCTGCGAGTAGCTGAAGGTTCCGTCGGTATCCAGCTGGCGCAGACGGTAAAAGTATACGCCGACCTCGAGCGCCTCCGTATCGATGAACTGGTAGGTTTGCTGGCGCGTGGTGGTGCCGGCGCCTTTTACAAATCCTATCCTTTGCCAATTCTTTTCAGCGCCCATTGCTCGTTCGACTTCGAAACCCAGGTTGTTGGTTTCGCTGACGGTTTCCCAACGCAGGAGAACGGCGCGGCTGACGCTGTGCGGCGCAAATTGGACCGTAAAAGCAGCCAATTCGACCGGCGTGGTATCAAAAAAGTTACAGATGATCAGCATGTTGGTCGTGACGGTAACCGTTATCGGGTTTTCCGTGCTGTTTACGGCGCCGCTCCAGTTGTCGAAAGGATACTTGACGGCGTCATGCGATACCGCACGCAGCTTGATGATAGTGCCGTATTCGAAAGTGTATAATGAATCAGCGTTCTGATAGGTTGTTCCTTGATCCAGACTGATTTGAATAATTCCCATATAGTCCTGGGTACGCAGTTGCACGAGGTATTTCTTCTTTTCAAACACAGCTTCTAACCGCGTACTTTTGCGGATGATGAAAGAATAAATGCTGTCCGTGCTCACAATCGAAGGAATCAGACCTGTGTATTCCAGCCAATGTTTGAACTTGTAGCCGGGATTCGGAAGCGCCGTAACAGTGACAGTTTGGCCGTACGTGTAAACATGCATGACACCCGGCTCGGGAATGGTATTTCCGCCTTGAGCCGGTGTTATGGTGACCAAAAGAGAATCCTTTTCCAGCTTGAAAACGGCCGTCACCTGAACGTTTTTGGTCATTAAAACGCGCGTGCTGGCCTGATTGGGATTTTCGATCTGCACATCCGGCGGACTGACGACCCAATGGCTGAATTCATATCCCGTCCCTTCATTCGCCTTGGCGAATATGTCGGCATAAGTCAGCGCCGTATATTCGGTGGGGGTTGCCGGCGTCGTCGAACCCTGCGCCGGATCAACAACAGGCGTCAGCGTATATTTTTTCAGCTTGAAATTCGCCTCAACTTTGGTGTTCTTGATCATCGTGACAGTGACCTGAGGCGCCGTAATCGTCTGCGTGTCGTCGATCAGCCAGTGGCTGAATTCATAATGTTCGGCGAAAGCAGTCGAGTCGATGCGGATGGTCACTTGCTGCGCGTCGTTGATGCTGTACAAATAGTCATCCGCTTTGGGGATCGTATTGCCCTTGCCGGCCGGATTAATGCGAATAGACAGCTTGGCCATTCCGCTATGGATTTCCACCAGCGCGGTTCCTCTGCCGGTAAAAGTTACCGGTTCCGAAAGCTTTTCACCGGTTTCTGTATTGTAGTAAGCAACATTGCTGTCCGGAATAGCTACAACCGTATTGGTCGCACTGACTAAAAGATAGAATTTCATCGGATTTCCTTCGCGGAAACCCGGGTCGACAACCACGTTATTCTGCTTGAATTCCTTATAAGCCGTCAGAAAAAGAAATTCTCCCTTTTCATATTGGCTGTAATCCTTTTGTAGAATCGTCACGCCGACGCACAACTCACCGTCGAACACACCGACTTTATCTCCCGCTTTCGGCATCAGGCCGTAGTAATTAAAGCCTTTGAAAAAGATATTCATCGGATCGTAATTGCTCGGCGGCTTGACAAAGCTGGCAGGCGTCACTTCGGCGAATGCCGGTGCCTGCATCAGCAACAGCACTGCGGCCAAAATAACCGGCAGCTTCCCCATCCCTTTAAACTTGCTTTTCATGGCATATTCCTCTCGACTATTGGTTAAACTATGATGCTCAGCAATTGTTTTGCACCCGATTGATATCGATTGCAAAAGAATGGCTGTGCTATTTTTAGTTCTTGGCTCCCGTATAAAGTGTTCCTTCTCTGCAAATCGGGAGGAAGCCGAAGCTTCCTCCCGACAGCAGGGTTTGGGTTATTTGGCAAACATCATTTTTCTGGTTTCAGTGAACGAGCCGGCGGTCATCTTGCAGAAGTAGATGCCCGAAGCGACCCGCATGCCTTCCGCGTTGGTGCCGTTCCAAGAAACCTCGTAAAAGCCCGCCGTCTGTTTGGCGTCGACCAGCGTCATAACCAGCTTGCCGGTGACGTCATAGATCTGCACTTTCACGTCGGCATCATTCGGCACGGCGTACCGAATGGTCGTGCTCGGATTGAACGGGTTCGGATAGTTCTGCTCGAGCGCAAAGGTCTTGGGCATCTCGGCGGCCTGGAACTTGACATCAAAGCTGACCATCGCCGTTCCACGCGGCTCAAAGGCGGCGGACAATTCCACCGAGCTTTCCTGCGACTGCTTGAACTGCAGCTTGTCGGCAGGAATCTCGAATTCCTTGTCCAAATCCTTCTTCCAAACGCGGATGGAGATGGCATTGCCTCTGGTAAAGCCTTTGCCGCTGCCGTCGTCCATGGCGGCGATCAGAGCCAGAGGCTGGGAAGCATTGATTTCATGCTCGACCACCACGGAACCGACCAGCTTTTTGCCGTCGAACACTGCCACCTCATCACCCATCTGCAACGGCTGACCGTCGATCTTGGCTTCGGAGATGTAGATGTTCATCGGCATATAAGGATTGCCCTCGTCACGCACAAAGTACTTGGGCGGTGCCGGTTCGTTGACCACGGCCAACTTGGGCATCTGCGACGGACAATTGATCGCAAAACTGGTCGCCGTGGTAACATAGACATAGTAGCCTTCACCGGGTTTCATGTTGCCGATGCCGTTGTACCATCCAACGAACGCCAGCTTTTCGAGCGCATGACCATATTGGTCCATCGCCTTCTTGAGTACACCGGCATTGATCAACGGCTGCAGAACCGTCAGTGCATTCTGTTCCGCGTCGATGCACGGATAGCTGATGATGTTCCAACGGTCATGCATGTTGATCGTAATCGGCGTCGGCAGAATGGTACCCGGAACCTGCAGGATCACATCCTGATTGACGTTGATGTAATATCCTTCGGCCGGGTTCCAGCTGCCGATCGTATTGATCCAATTGCCCAGCAGTCTTTCGATGGTGCCTTCGTTGGTCCCAACGACTTTGACCAGCTGCTGCACGATCGGATTAAGGATGCCGCCGCCTGTGGGCGTCGGATTGGCTGTGTTGAACAGGTTCGTGCTGCCGCTCGGCTGCACCGCCAGCGAAAAGATGTTCCAACCGCGCCGCAACTGAATGAACTGGCCGGGGATCTCTTTCTGCGTACGGTACAATTCGACTCGAGTCGAGCTCTGACCGGTGAACACGACCGGATTGGTTTCGACAACATCCTGATCGACCTTAAAGTACTGCACTTCGGTCGCCAGATAAGTATCGCCGGTCTTTGAGTCGTAGAGGCGATAGGTGATCGGGTTGCCGTCGCGGAAACCGTCGCGCGCAGACGTACCCGGATCGTCCGCCGAAGCGACGATGATCGCCGGCGAGGTCTTGCTCGCAGCCTGCGTCAATTTAACGACGCCGACGCAATACTGCCCGTCGAACACGGCAATCTCGTCACCTACCTGCAGCGCCTTACCGGGATAGAACTCCGCCTTGGTCACGTAGAAGGTCATCGCCTTGTAGGGGTTGCCGGACCAGACGGTCTGGAAATGCGTCAGGATCGGCAGAGAACCTTCGGGTTTACCGACGGCAAACACGGCGCCTTCGTTGCGCAGACCGCCGCGGGTCTGTTCGGTGATCAAAGTCGGACCGGTTGAATAATTGGCATTGTCATAGCTGTGACAATCGCCCTGAATCGTCCAGGTGTTGTCCATCTCCGAGGGCTTGCCATGGCGACGAATGATGCGCAGCTTGGAAGCGTCGGTATAGTTCTTCAGACCGGTCGCCTTGACTTCCAGATCGAAAGGCTGTTGCGAGTATGAGGTTCCTTCCGTCTGAACGTACCAGTAAAAGTCGGAATACGTATTCAACGTTACGCCGCATTCGTCGGTGATCGGGAACCCTTTCGAACCCTGCGGATACTTGTCGATATGCTGCACAATGATGCCCAAATTGTGCGGAATGACCACAGCACCGTTAACGGGTTTGAAAGTGAAAACCATCGGACGATAGGCGTTCAGCGAACCGACCGGGAACTCCTGGCGGTCACTGCTTGACCACGCCTCCACTTCAAAGTTCTGCAGCCGCTTCATGATTCGACCGATGGCGTAACCGGTGTTGCCGGGAGCAACGCCGCTGCGGTCAAAGCCCTGGCCGTAACCAGGCGACGGCGCGCAGATTTCGACGTAAGCATCACCCTCGGTGTCGAGCAGACCGTTGGTGAAGGTGATGTGATCGACATGCAGGCTGCCGCCCACAACGCCGACGATGTTGGCCGGTTTGGTCTTATTGATCTCCAGCCGAGCCGGTCCAGGCTGAATCGGCATGGGATGCGGCGTACCGTGTCCGCCGGGCATCGGCGGCCGCAGATCGATGCCGTCTTTAGGTACATACACCGTCTGATCCTGATCACCGGCAAAGCAGAGCGGCGACCAGAACTGGCACACCGGGTCGGTCGCCAACGGATAGACGTTGGACTCATTTTGGATGTACACATCGCCATAGACCGTAATCTTGGCATTTTCGCCCACGATTACGTCGTTGCGAATGGTCAAAGTATGCGGTCCTAACACCTCAACCGGCTTGGTAATCTGCACAAAGCGGTTCTTGGTGTTGCGGTAGCGGGTGAAGGTGAGCTCCTCAACCCTGTCGGGCAATTCCGGGCCGGAGAAGAGGAAAGCCGGCGCATGATCGTAATCCAGACCCGGATCCATCGGATTGTTGTCGCGGTAGATCACTTTATAGTGCGAACCGTCTGCAACAACCGAAGAATTCTCTTCGATTTCGCCGTCCACGCGGATGATGACCAGGCCGTCGATAAAGGTCAACGATTTGCCGTCCACCACCTTCAACACGCCGTTGCGCAGCAGCAGCGTATCGGAAACCGAGTTGCTGACCGGCAGCCGAATGGTCTTGTAGTTCTTGGGCGCCGTATCATCCTGCTCGTTCGGCCAGGTGCGGACGATGAAGGTCTTGACGATGCCCGAGTTTTCCGGCCAAACGTTTTCAGGCAAAAGCTTGTTGTCCGCCTGATGAACGGCGATGAGGCGGATTTTGCCGAGATAGACCGGGGGCATATCGAAAGAACCGGAATGATACTTGACCGTTACGCCGTCGGCAACGATCATTCGCCCGCGATGCCGAAACTCTTTCAGATCACGGTTCTTAAGAAAGAGATTCTTGGTGATCGTATAAGCGCCGTTTCCGGTTGTAGTGATGTCGACGCCGCTCTGTGATTCGATCCAGAAATTCGGAATTTGAAAGTTGCTGTTGCCGTGCGCAAACGGTGAAGCATCCGAATTATAGACCAAATAGCCGGTCGTCGCCTCATAAGTACCGGCAAGTCGGGTAAAGGTGTTCCTAATGATCAGATCGTTCGAGCCGAGATTGACGGTGCCGTCCTGGTGGATGTAGGTATTGGCGACTGTTACGTCATACTCGTTGCCCAGAATGTCGACCGACTTTTGTACGGTCAGGTTGGTGATCAGCGGGCTTTGGAAAATGTACCAGTTCATCGGCGGATTGACGGCGTTCAAATAGAGGGTATTAGGACCCGCCATGGTTGCCGTCTGGTACAGATAAAAGTTTTTGCCCAGCAGCGCCAAATCGGCGAACAAATTCACCGTACCATTGCGCATAATAAAGTCTTTGGTAATAGCCAGCGAATCGGCGCCGTTGTTCACCAAATCCAACTGAGAGGCCGTGAGATTAACCTCGGTATTCGCGTCGATGCGCGGATAGTCGATGCCGGTTAGGCCAAGCCTCATGGTCTGGACGCTGCCGTTGAAAATGAGCTTTCCGGCAGCAGTGCTGAGGATCTGCGCCGTGCCCACCAAATCAATGTTGGCGCCGCGCACGGTGTAGACATAGTCGCCGATGTTGATCATGGCGTTGGCGCGATGAGTCAGATCGCCTTTTTGCACCAGATTGCTCTTGAGCGTCAAGGTGGCGAAATTGTGCGTCCGCAGCCAGTCAATGTGCGGCCGGTTGGTGTCGGTAAACTCGACCTCAAGCGATGAGGACTGCGGCGGCACGTTCTGGACAAAGTCGATGCTGCCGGGATCCAATGCCGCAATCAGCGTGTTCGGATCATTGGAACAGAAATCCGGCATGCTTCCGCTGCCGACCGCCAGTCCGCGCGCCTTGATCTTGTTGTTCTTGGAATTCGCCGCGACGCGAATGTTCGGCAGATAGTAATCGGATATGATGGTCGTACCGTTGGGATTGGCGAGGACCAGCCAAGCCGTAGGCTGAATCGTAATAATGTGGCCGCCCAAATTGATCAGGGTGCCCATCAGCGTCAGCACGCGCGCGTCGTTGATGATGAGCATTTGATTCGGATTGATCACCAGATCGCCGCGCACCGTGGCATTGGTGTTCAGCCGTACCCAACCGACGCCGTTGGCGCATAGGGTGTTGTTTTGGGTTCGGATGTAGAGGCTGTAGAGCCTGTCCTCCTGAGCTCCCTGCGGCAGCTCCCAATCCGTCGTCTTTTGGTTGCCCTGATATTCGACGTTGACCATGGTCACAAAATTCGGTGCGGCATCAAAGGTGCCGTTCAAACGCACGATCGTCGGATACACAGAAGCGTTGTTGAACGAAATGTTTCCGGAGTTGGTGACCCGGCCGTTGGTCAAGTAAAAGAATTCCGTGCAGGTAATCGGGGCAGTAATCCTGACTCCGATCGGCGTTGTAACGTTGTTGACGGCAAAGCTGCCGAAAGGACCACTGCCGCTGACATTCTGTACGACGGCGCCCTTCATCTCGACGAAACCGCCGTTGACGGCGTTAAACCCGCCGTTATTGGTAAAGCTGGAAGGAATTCCGGCGGTGGTGTCCTGCCCGACTGTAACCGCACACTGATCGATCAGCACGCGGCCGGTGCTGAAAATTGTGTGGCCCAAAACAACGAAAACGCCGGCGTGAAAGGTGACTCCCGGAGAAACCGTATTGTTGTCGATAACCATCGTACCGTGCCATACGGAACCGGGCTTATTGCCGTTGATGGTTTGCGCCGTTACGGAGCCAAGCGGACTAACATAAAGCTGAACATTGTCGACACGGGTGGTGCCGAAATCGACGTTGGTGCCGTTTTGGCCGAACTGGTAGAGAGCGCCGCCGAGCCGCAATCTGCGAGTTCCGGCGCTGCCTGTATCGCCGCTCATCTCCCACTTGCCGCGGATGAACTGACCGTCTCCGAACAGTCTGACGTTCGAATCGGTGGTGCGGAAGCGGACCGTACCGCCGTTGACCTCCACATTGCCGAGATCGACAACTCCGGGAACGTCGAAAAAGATGACGCCGTTGTAGGCCTTCAACCAGCCCAGCGCATCCAGGGTGCGTCCGTCAACTGCGGTGCCGCTGCCGATGGTAATCTGTCCCGTGGAGTTATTGACGATGCCGCCGATTACGCCGCTCAGCGTCGTCTGGCCGGCATTGGGAACGTTCATGTTCGCCACGCCGTTGGCGGTGAGAATGCCGACCCGCTTGGTTGTGTTGATGACCAGCGTCCGGTTGGTCCCAGAGGCAGCATTGACGGTCACATCCGGCAAAATCCGATCCCCTAAAAGAGTAGCTGTAACATTGTTACTGGTGATGACAAAATTCAGCAGACCGTTGGTGATGTCGCCGCTGTTGTTGTGTCCGTACGTGGCTCCCTGAGAAATAGTCAGTGTATAGCCGCCCAAGTCCAGATTGCAGTCCGTTTCCAGCGTCAAAGAACCGTTCATCTGTTTGCTTTCATTCAACTGCAGATCCGTTTTGGTGCCGGTGGCAGGAAGAACCGGAGCTCTAACCCACAGCTCCCGTATAACGTTGGTGCTCGCCGAAGGCGGCATCTCCAAACCGGTCACCATAGGAAGGCCGCCCGGTCTTCCGCCGGTGTATTGAAAGCTGGCCTGCCCGGCAAACTGCAGCTGGCCCGTAGCAATGCTTCCCAGCGTCCTCTCCACCCACGCGCCGTTCTTCATAGTTAAATAGTTGGCGCCGTACACCAAACATGGAGAGGTCGGTGAAGCAGTGTTCCCCTTCAGCCACAACCTTTCAGCAATCAAAAAGTTGCTGATAAATGTCGTGTTGGCTGTCACGACCCAGGTGTTGACGGTCGGCGTCCCTCCGAAGGTCGTAAACGTGATGACTTTGCTGCGATGGATCGGGTCTGCAGGCAAACAATTTTCCGGATTAACCTCATTGTAAATAAAACCGTTTGCATAGTGTACCTCGATCACATCGCCCGTTACGCTCGCAACAGCGATGGCGCCGTTGATGGTCGCCTTTGGACCGATGGTGCCGCCTTGATACTCGCGGGCCTCACCGTTCCAGTTGTCATTCCCCGTCTGCCCGTTGACATAGTACGTTTTGGCGCTTGCCAAACCGTAAAATGTCAAGCAAAGCAGCATTGCGAAGACCCATATTCTTCGCGGTGTCCATCCTTTCATTGAAACCTCCAAAAATTTAGTTGCCTACAACGCTGCTGATCCAAGTTGCCCTGCACCTGACCTTAAAAGAATTCGATAGCGGCAAAAACACCGTATATGTTAAGGCAATTCAGGTGCCAGTTCTATAAAAAATATGCCTTTTTGCTCAAGAATCATCCGCTCTGCAACGTCTTTATGCTTATTCTTAATAAAGTTATATGTTCATGATCCCGTAAAAAAATTCAACAGCTCTATGCTGTACCCTCAAAACAGATCCGCAAATTTTTGCACTTCTCGTGATACAATTTTTAATGACTGCAGCAGCTTGAAACAATCTATGAAGAAAAATCGGTTTCTATTCTCTAATTGAAGTACCACCCTTTATCTTTTGTTGTATGCAAGTGCAATGCCGAAATATTAAGAAATAAGCTTTTGGGCGAGTTATAAAACGCAAACAAAGTGCCGGCTAATCCACTTTTTCTTCAACATATACCGGCCCACTGATCTCTTGTTAATATTTTTGTTATGACCCTTTCACCGTATCGGATTGCAGCGAAAGAATCTGCAACGTATTGAAAACATGTAATATTTGCATGACACTGGAACAAAAAAGAGTCGCTATTTTGTTTTTAGCCTCCTATTTTTTAAATTTAATCAGGAGGTCGAATGGTACGCTCGTTGTCGAAAAAAGCACTTTCCGGAAAAATTTTTTCCGTTATCTCTCAAATTGCTGAAAACCTGAAGGTTGAAGCCTATGTTGTGGGTGGTTTTGTACGCGATCGGCTGCTGAATTTGTCCCTTAAAAGGGACATCGACTTTGTGGTTGTCGGCGATGGACCTGCTTTTGCCGAAGCCGTCGCTCAAGCCTTGGGAGCACACAAAGTCAGCATCTATCAGAATTTCGGCACGGCGAGCATTCGTCATCGCGGCTACCTTTATGAGTTCGTCGGCGCCCGGAGCGAAAGCTATCGCGGCAACTCGAGGAAACCGCAAGTGGCCGCCGCCGACCTGCCTGCCGACTTGGCCCGTCGCGATTTTACCATCAACGCCATGGCCGTCAGCCTCAATCGCGACTCTTTAGGGCGCCTCATCGATCCCTTTAACGGCCTAGCCGACCTGCAGGCGCGCATCATTCGGACGCCGTTGGATCCCAAACAGACCTTTTACGATGATCCGTTGCGTATCCTGCGGGCGATCCGCTTTGCTACGGTTCTCGATTTCAACATCGAAAAGCAGACGCTCGCCGCCCTCGCATCGGAAGCGCACCGCCTGAACATTATCTCTCAGGAGCGCATTACGGATGAGCTCAATAAGATTTTACTGAGCTCCAAGCCGTCCCTTGGCTTTTATCTCATGAAAGAAACCGGCATACTCGACGTCATTTTGCCGGAAATCGCCGCTCTGGCCGGCGTAGAACAAGTGGGAAAACACAGCCACAAAGACGTCTTTGACCACACCATGAAGGTGTTGGACAAAGTGGCGGCCGCCTCGCCGAAATTATCGCTGCGTTACGCTGCTCTTTTTCATGACGTTGGCAAGCCGGCAACCAAAGCGTTCGATCCTGCCTCCGGTTGGACCTTTCACGGCCACGATGAATTGGGACGACGCATGTTCAAAAAAATCGGCGAACGCCTCCGGCTGCCGAAAGATCTTATCGAAACCGTTCAAAAGCTGATCAAGCTCCATCTGCGCCCGATTCATTTGGCCGAAGAGGGGGTGACCGATTCCGCCATTCGCAGGCTGCTTTTCCTGGCCGGTGACGACATCGACGATTTGATGACCCTCTGCCGTGCCGACATCACCTCGGCCAATGCGGAGCGCGTTAAAAGGCATCTTGCCAATTTCGATTTGGTCGAGCGCCGGCTGGTCGAGGTCGAAGAGAAGGATCGCCTGCGGAACTTTCAACCGCCGGTGCGCGGCGACGAAATCATGCAGGTGCTGGGTCTTCAACCCGGTCCGCTGGTGGGCAAAATCAAAAACGCCATTGAGGAGGCCATCCTCAACGGCGTCATTCCCAACGAACACGATGCGGCGTTCGATTATATGATGCAGATCAAAGACGACATCCTCAGCTCTGCTTCCGCATCCCTCAAGCCCGCCAAGGCCGCTGCCGATTCAAAGGCGAGTTGAGCACCTCCAAAGCAATGTTGACGTCTTCCACCATTTGAAAATCGTACATGCCGGCGCAGATAAAGTCGGCGCCGTTTTCAAAAGCATAGCGGAAAGCATCCCGCGGATGGATGGCGCCGGCCGCCATCACCTTGAAGGCGATCCACGGCTGCGCCAGATTGCGCATCACCTCAATGGTCCGCTGCGGATTGTAGTCGAAAATATTGTCGTGCCATTCGGGATTCTTGGCGCTCCAATAGTTGTGATGATGCAGGGTCTTCATCCAAAAGTCCGGTTCGAAACCGTATTGGACGCAAGCCTCGATGGTTTCGATGCGGTGCGCGCCGATGCCGACCATCACCCGGCGGTCGCGAATGTATTGAATCGCCTGCGCCAGTTCATCGACGCGGCCGTGACTCATGTAATAGTCCGCCGTCTCGCCCTGGATATAACAGGCTGCAGCGCCGTAATCGATGGCCCGCTTGATGCGGTCGAGATACTCGTTGAACGGCACTGCATAGACGCCGCGATCGTAGTTCAGTCCGGCGCAGTCGGAGATGAACTGAATCTTACCGATGTTGCGCCGCCAATACTCATCGATCAAAGTGCAAAGAATGGGATTGGTGAGCAGCGTATTGATGCCGCAGCGCTCGGCGGTCAGAAGCGTGGCAAAAATCTTGTCCTTGTTGTGATAAGCCTTGACCAATTGTGAAACATAGATCAGATCGCGCGAATGGGCCCAGCCGGAAAGCAGGTTGCCTCCTAAAATCAGACGACTGAACTCCACCTCCTTGATCTTGGCCTTGGGTATTGTGCCCGTTAATTGACTTAACTCGGCCGGATTGAACAGTTTGGTGCTCGGGCTGGTCATGGCGTCGATCAGATTGCGTTCTTCCCAGCTTTGCCACTGGCGTTTTTTCACCCAGGCATAGGCAAAAGCACCCATAACCGGCAGTGTCGCCGCGGCGCGCAGAACCTCCCGGCGAGTCAGTTTTCCCTGCGGCACCGCGGTTTCCAAGTTTTCAGCGGCATTCGCTTGGGTCTTTCGTTGAGGAAGAAGCGCCGCCAAGCCGATCACCCGACCGGTGGGAAAGGCTGCCGTCACCGCCAAAGCCGACAGCTCGATCAGAGTTTTATTGACCACAAGATAGTGCCCCTCGTGCGGTACGCCAAAATCCAGGCCGACGAACGGCGGATTGGCCAGATAGTACAAAGCGAGCAGAACGATACCGGCAACAGCGGCAGGCCGCACCGCCAATCCCGTCATCAGGGCCGCGCCGATCAGGATTAATCCCCAAATGTTCAGGAAATCAACAACGACCAAAACCGACGGCGTTGCGGCCATCCGTCGGAAAATAGGAGCGAAAATCCAAGAGGAGACACTGAGGTACTCGGCCGAAGTCCAGTTTCCCATGAAAAGCTTCACCAGCCCTTCATAGAGAAAATGCCAGCCGATTGCCGCGCGCAGCAGGACTAGAAAAAGCTTTTGCACCGGCTTCATCGAATCGTCCATGGCATCCTCACTTTTGCAAAAACGGAGGCTGAAGAAAGCTCAGCCTCCGTACAAATTACCAGCCTTTTCGATAATCGGTACGGAGCATAGCCGTGGCTTCATCGTTGCCCTTCACGACCATTGCCTCCGGATCGAATTCCAATGACTGGTAAGGGAATTTGAGGGCAATATTGCCGAGCAGAACCGTCTCGGTAAGAGGCCCCGCATAGCTGAAGGGAGCGCTGGACGGCTTGCCTTCCTTGATCGCTTTGATGAAATTCTGCTCGTGCGATCCATCGATACGGGGGATCGTCTTCGGCGGCACTTTGTAGGCGCGCATGGCGCTTTCGGGAATCAGCCGCGTCATACCGTCGCCGCTGAGCAGCTTGCCCTTTTCGCCGACGTAGAGCTGGCCGTTGATCGGCATGCGGCGATTGGGCTCGAGCTCTTCAGGACGCGGCGGCTGCAGACCGCCGTCGTACCAGATCAGCTTGACGGGCGGCATGCCTTCGCGTTCCGGGAAATAATAAGTGACGATGGAAGCGCGGGGAAACGTCTCGCTTAAAGGCCGCTTTTCCCAGATATTGTCGTCCTTAAAATCCATGGCAAAGCTGGCGGTCACGGACTTGGGGTATTTCAATTTGAGGGCGGTGTAAGGGTGATCGATCATGTGGCAGCCCATGTCGCCGAGCGCGCCGGTGCCGAAATCCCACCATCCGCGCCAGTTGAAAGGATGGTAGATTTTATTGTACGGCCGAAAACGCGCCGGCCCGATCCACAAATCCCAGTCCAAGCCTGATGGAATCTCCATTTCCGCCGGCCGCTCATAGATACCCTGCGGCCAAACCGGCCGGTCGGTCCAGACATGTACCTCGTGCACCGGCCCGATGGCGCCGTCCTGAATCCACTCGCACTCCAGGCGAATTTCTTCGCCCGAATGTCCCTGATTACCCATCTGTGTAACAAGCTTGGGATTTTTAGCGGCCGCTTCGGAAAGCTGTCGCGCTTCGGCAACCGTATGCGTCAGCGGCTTCTGGGTATAGACGTGCTTGCCTAGTTCCATCGCCGCCAGGGTAATGATTGCATGCGTATGATCGGGAGTGGCGATTATTACGGCATCGATTTCTTTGCATTCATCGAACATGGCGCGATAATCTTTGAAGCGCCTGGCCTTGGGGTATTTCTCGAATACCGGCGCCGCAAAATTCCAGTCCACATCGCAAAGGGCAACAATGTTTTCGGTGGCCATTTCATGGACGTTGTTCTGCCCCATGCCGCCGACGCCGACGCAGGCAATGTTCAAGGTGTCGCTCGGCGCCTGATATCC